>JAFKGL010000025.1:30464-54148 GCA_017307065.1 Candidatus Paracaedimonas acanthamoebae | reverse complement strand
CTCGCACATTTAAAAACGTTTTATATTATTGCCAAAGAAGGCAGCCTTACAAGGGCCGCTCATCTTTTACATACAAGCCAATCTTCTTTAAGCCGGACTTTGCAAACGCTTGAATATTACGCAAAAGCACAGCTCTTTGAAAGACATGCTCGCGGTTTAAAATTAACATCTCAGGGTGAAAAAGTATTCCACTATGCTCAAAAAGTAGTCCAAGAACACGAAGTCTTCAAACACTCCCTTCTGAATGATTTTAATGAAACCGAAGGTGAGTTAAAAATTCTCACAACACCCGGGATGGTTTCTATCTGGTTACCAGAAATTATTCCTGGTTTTTTAAAAAAGTACCCAGGAATCAAATTAGATATCAATAGTTCTTTGACTAATTTAGAAAGAGATCTTGAAAAAGCAGATATTCTTATTCGGACACGCATTGATCTCCATCCTAATCTTGTACAAAGAAGAGTCTTAGCTGGAAACTATAAATTATGGGCAAGTCCTGATTATTTGAAAGAATTTGGCATCCCAGAAAAACCGGAAGACCTTGATCATCATCGTTTACTTGTTTTTGAGCGAGCACAATTTAATTCTCTTGCAAATACTTATTGGATTCTAGAAGTAGGGTCAGATATTCATAAAACAAGAGAGCCATATCTTGTCGTAAATTCACAAGAAGGATTGATAGCTTGCGCTAAAAAAGGTTTAGGTATTATTCAAATGCCCTCAGTATTAATAAAATTCAGAAATGAAAATAATCAGCTCTTAAATATATTAAAAGAAACAACAGGGCCTATTATAGATGTATATGGTATATATCCCTCAAAAACGAAAAATCTTAAAAGAATAAATTTATTTATGGACTATCTAGAAGACAAATTATTAAAAGATGACCTTTACAACTAAAAGGTCATCTTTTAGCATTTACGTAAAATAAAAAATCTCTTTGTGAAATTTCTTCTCAATAATGCTACGAGTTTAATTTATTTTTACAATTGATACACAAAGCATTGGATAAGGGGTGATATTTGTAAGAGTAGTTTTTTTCATGATAAATGACTTTCAATATATGGTTGTAAAATAATGCTTTTAAGCAACTTTAATATGCTCAAGGGACGGTTATTTCATGTTTTTTATTGATTGAGAAGCACGATAAAGTCTTGCTCTCTATGCATTTCCGTCATAGCTTAAAATTTTAATTAAATAAAGTTTAATTTGTTAATAAGTTTTAAATTATGGCTTGTATTGAAAAGAAAAAATTAATCTTTAGAGGTAAAATTTCAAGCAAAATCCCTTGAAATATTTGAAAATATTTAGCGCAAAATTCTTATCATGAAATTAAAAGAAGAGATTTATAGAACCAGTGAAATCAGGGAAAAGAAGAATCGGTTGTTTATAGGGGGGAGAAAGGGGTAACCGATTCTTTTTTTATTCCTGAATTGCCATTTGAAACAACTTCGGAATATTTTAATCTTACTAAAATGTTTCGGGGTATGACTATTTCTAATTTGATATAGGAGATATGCATACAAGCATATCTCAACTATTATAGCCCATCTTTTTAAATTTTATAGATTTTTTCCTTTTTAAATCAAATAGTAAATCTATCAACTATTGATATGTCAGATAAAGTCCTTATATTAATAGAACTAATAGACAATAGTGAAAGTGGAGGCACTATGGATCTCGCACATTTAAAAACATTTTATGTGATTGCTAAAGAAGGCAGTCTTACAAAGGCCGCTCACCTTTTAAATACAAGCCAATCTTCCTTAAGTCGCACCTTACAAACACTTGAATATTATGCCCAAGCGCAACTCTTTGAAAGACATGCACGGGGTTTAAAATTAACACCTCAAGGTGAAAAACTATTCCACTACGCTCAGAAAATAGTCCAAGAACATGAAGTGTTTCTGAGAAGTTTCCATGACAAAGATGAAGAGATGAAAGGAGAAATTAGGATTATTACAACTCCTTACCTTGCAGAGACGGAATTGACTTCTCATTTGTTACCATTTATGGAAGAATATCCCAAAATTCATCTAGAAATAAAAACTGTAACACGAGATTTTGATATTGAAGGAGCTGATGTTGCTATACGAGGCTATATTCCTTATCGTCCTGAATTAGAACAAAAACACCTTTTAACACATAAACATAAGCTCTGGGCGAGTAATGAATATTTACAAAAATTTGGGACGCCTCAAAATCCAGCAGATTTGGATCATCATCGTCTTTTAGCCTTTAGCTTAGATAAACAAAAAAATTTATCATTTAGTTATTCGCTTAATTGGTTACTCTATGTTGGGAACAATTCAGATAGCCCTAGAAAACCTTTTTTTGAAATTCCTTCACAAGGAGCACTTCTTACAGCTGCGCATCTAGGATATGGTATTTTACAATTTCCAGAAGAATGGATTCGTCTTCATCAATCTAAGTTAATTAATGTGTTACCCTCTTTAGAAGCTCCCATATTAGATTTGCAGTTTATATTTGATAAAAGAAAAATAAGATCTAAAAGAATTTTAGCCTTATATAATCATCTTTACCAGAGTTTGAATATAGGAGCTTCATAATTTATAATTACCTAATTATCTTTACAAACGTCATTGTCATTGAGGGATAAAGACGAGATGGTAAAATATTAATCTTTTTCATAAACTATCTCCATTGAAAAAAGTAATATAGCGTATAATCTTATGCCATAGGTTTATTAACTAGAGCTGGAGTTTTTTCACATATTTTATTATTTGAGAAGCGCAATAAAATTCTATGACATATGCATTTCCCTCATAGCTTAAAATTTTAATTAAATAAAGTTTAATTTGTTAATAATTTTTAAATTATGGATTGTATTTAAAAGAAAAAATTAATTTTTAAAGGTAAATTTTTAAGCAAAAGCCCCTGAAATATTTGAAAATATTTAGCGCAAAATTCTTATCATGAAATTAAAAGAAGAGATTTATAGAACCAGTGAAATTAGGGGGAGAAAGAGATTCACTGGTTCTAGAGATCATATTACGAAGCCTTAAGTAAAATGACTAATGCTAAATTAAGATATTAGATATGATTCAATGATATAGGTAAGTGGCAAGTGGAATAAATTAATAAAATAAGAAGGCTTAAAAAGGTATTTGAAAGATCTTTTCCTAAAACGATAAAAATAAAATAATTTTAAAGGAGTTAAAAAAAGATTGCAAAAATGAGTTTTTTAGTCGTATTGTTGCTCAAATAGACAAAATTTATAGGGGTTTAATTAATGCGGTCTACTAAAGTTCTCGTGCTACTTGCTTCCATCATTTCTTTTCAGCCACTTCAAGCGACATATCCAACAACTCAACAAAACTCATCAGAATCTGCTCTGATCGTAAAATCGAAATCAACATCCAAGGAATCTGTAAGTTTCTTTGGTCGCGCAAAACAATTTCTTTCTTCTTGGCTCCCTTCATTTACAGCCCCCTCTTCTCAAGAAGTTAACAAAACTTGGGAAACAGAATGGGATCAACTCGTAGGCCATGTCGCCCAAGAAAATGCCAAACACATAAAAAATCTTTTCATGGCGATGTATGAGAGAAGAAGCGAATATGCATCGGCGCACGATCAAGGTTTTGACGCCTATTATAAAAAACTTAAGACCGAAAAATCTTTAAGAGAAAAGGTTTCATTTATTCGAAATGAAGATCAGAAACTTGCCGAAAATCTTGATACAGGATTATTATTTTTATTAAAAGAATTGGCACAAGAGACCGATTCATATTTAGAATTACAAGATGTGCAAGCAATGCGCAAAGCGCTCTCTAATCCTGACTATAGAAACCGTATAGGAGATATATACACCAAGGCTCGAGGCACAACGCTAGATCAAGATTTTTATGATGGAAATTTATTTGATCAAGGGCATCTTTTGATGAATAGTCTGTCTAACATCCTTAGCCTTGAAAGAACCGCAGAAAATCTTCCTGTTCTTAAAGAGAAGATTAAAACTCTTTATACCAAACGTGATGATGGAAGATTAAGTGAATCTTCTCTTGAGACGTTAAGCTCTTTAGGCATGAACTTTGGAAAACCTCGAGTAGCATCCTCTTGGTTTACACCTGAGCGTATAGGAACGGGTTTTACGCTTTTACTTGTATCCAGTAGCGCCTTTGCGACAGTTTCTATGCTTTCTAGAATTCCGATGGCGAAGGCTGCAAGGCCTATTGATTTAGATGGATATTGCTCAACAACAGAATTTAATTATGGGACGTGTGAATCTTCGTTTGGTGTTCCCATTGAATTTAATACTGAGATTGCAACCATCAAGAACAATCCTTATTTTCAACAGATCATCACCGATAAAATTCTTCAGGCAAATAGAGCAAGTAGTATAGTTGATACTCTTGGTAGACTAGGTTCGATGAGTTCTCAATTTTATGGAGAGATTATTACATCGCGTACAGGTTCTTTTTCTGGGGGAAATGTAACATTTACTACGTATTTTGACACTAATTCTCCTTTGGGGATGCAAGATGCTCCTAAATCTAGTAGTCAATATGATCGTATTGCTTTTAATCTAACGACCTATAGCGATTCTTCTCGACAAACCATCAGCTCTTACGTACGTACAGGTCCTATAGAGCCTTCCTATTACGGGCAAATCCCCAATAGTGAGCGTATGATTTTGGCCCTTCAACCTCTCAATGATACATCCTTTGTGTATGGTGTTATCGTGGATCGCCCTTTTGGAGGGACACCAATGGTTGTCAGAGAGGGTATTATAACGTCGCCGACAAATCCTATTTATCCAGATCTTCTAACAACGACCCCTGTGAATAATGTTAATCCTAACGGCCTTCTTCCGGTTGAAAGCGTTGAGAACCTTGTAAGCCGCATTTTCTATAATGGCGATGTTGCAGGAACAGATGGTTTAAATCGTCGCCCGGTCTCTCAATATTTTGATGACATTGGTTTTTCAACCTCTAGCAACTTTTTAGCCGTCAAAAATTGCCTCGAAGGTTCTGGAGTAAGTCCTTTGGCGTGTAGCTCTCAGTTTGCTCAAAACTCTGGCTTCACAACAGCATTATATGTTTATGCGACCCAGCCTAATTCGGTGGTTACTCTTTCCCGTAATCTTTTACAGGGCACGAATTATACCGAAGGGACTTACCAAGCTGGCAGTGGGAATGTTCTTGAAACATTGATGAGCTATACGTGGAATCCTTCTTTAAGTACAGCAACGCGCACAAACTCAACACTCTCAATCCCGATGAGCACTCTTCGTGGGACCTCCCCCCTGAATCAAATTGACAAGATTTGGATCTATAATCCTGATCCTGCAAATTCAGAATTAGGATATGTAGTCAGAACAACACAAAATTCATCGGGGACATCGACTTCTTACTATGTTGTTCCTGGAGTGGGGATTACGATATTCCCACCAAACCCAACAACGCCAACAGGACCAACACCGACAGATCCAACGTCCCCAACAACGCCGGGAACGCCACCAAAATCTTCCGGTTTAAGTGATGGGGCCAAAATCGGAATTGGCGTTGGCGTTGGCGGAGCAGCTTTACTGACAGCTGCTATTGTAGGTGTTGGTTGTGGCCTCAAGAATAAAGGTAAAAAGAATAATAGCTATAATGCCGCGCCTCCCACAGACTCAACGCCACTTCGCACAGTAATTACGAGAGAAAACTTTAACGCGACTGATAGAGGTCTTCTTTCAGGTATCGTTGTGACAGGCACGCTCGCAGAGAATCAATACAATTTAGTTTTCAAAGTTACAAAGGAAAAGCTTGATGAGATCGTTAAGGCAACTGGCCTTAAAATGGAATTTAAGCCAGATGTTAAACAGCCGAATTCAGAAGAAGAACCCGTCATGGATCTTATTATAGGTGGGGGGAGTTTTGGGCAAGTACGAATTGCACGCGACATTTCAACACAAAATTATGTCGCTGTAAAAATAGTTCCGGGTAATGATAAAGTGAAAAGCTCTTTGCGTGAAGGAACAATGCAGCATCGTCTTGCTGGACAACTTCACGTCCTTCCTTTACTGAATTATTTACATTATACACCTGCTACGGATAAGGCGGCAAGTTCTGAACTCTTAAAGCTAGCCTTTGGTAATGCTAAAGGTAAAAATGAAGATTTACTCTTACAATTTACACCTTTAGCAAGCTTTGGAGATGGCGAGATTTTACGCGATCGACTTTCTTTATTGAAAGATGCAGAACTTAAAGAAAAAATTGTGACGTATGTTGCTTACTGCTTTATCGATGGATTAATGAATATGCATAATAATGGGGTTTCCCACCTTGACTTTAAGCTTTCTAATTTACTCTTGAGTTGGAGTGGAGAGGTCTGGGACGCTGACCTAGGATGTGCAGTTCAAAAAACATTTTTGTCTGGTGGCCTTGGTGATTTTAGATATTTTTCTCCAAAACGTCTAGAGCATTTACGCTATCTTTCAGCAAAGAAAAAGAATCCTAGTGCATTTAAAGGGGATCTTAAAGCAACTTTCTCTGGCCATAAAGCAGATGATTTTGCGGCAGGTCTTACTATTCTAGAGATGTTTCTTGGTAAGCACCCATTTCAAAAACTATTTGATCAAAGAAAGAAAGGAACCGGCATCCCTACTTCAATGATTGAGACTTGGTCAGAAGAAATGTATACTAAGGGCCTCGATGAAGCTTTTATAGAGTTAGATGGTGTTGTGAATGATAAACTTCTAAAAGTGATTCGAGATTTAACAGCTCTTAGTCCTACAGAAAAACAGACAACGACCCTAGCTCAGAAAGCACTCGAAAAACTTCTTCCGACAGAATCAGGCGAAGAGCTATTTAGACAGTTTGATCAAGCTCTTTTGGATGCTTACAAGCAAGAACATCCTGATGAAGTGGATACTGCAGAACTCTATTATCACACACCTAAACCTGCTCAATACGAGAAAATAAATGAAGATGGAGATGCTTATTATAAAGATTTTCCGTCTTCTGGAGAGAGCAGCGGTCAAGTTTATGGGCAAGAGCTATCAGTTTATCAAGACTTGCAACAACCTTATGTAGACCTTCCACCTGATACAGATGAGCCAACCTATACAGTTCTTACTGATCCTAGCTCTTCTAAACCTCCACGTCGGAAGGAAAAAGAACCTTCTGAAGATCAATAATAAAGTCTCATAAAGAGAGTCACTTAGGTGACTCTCTTTATTTATCTAATTATTGTTACTCCCCTCTCTTCTCTTTTACTGATAATGTAAGTCTTTATTATCACCATCCCCAGAAATTCAACGCGAAGATGATCGTCTCCCTTTTTCTTTTTTAATAAAGAAACTCACAAAGAATATTCTTAAATATTTTATGGAATTTTTGTGGATTATTAGCTTTTTTTTAATCTTCATAATTTATTGTAAATAAATAAAAATAAATAAAAATAAATAAAAATAAATAAAAATAAATAAAATTATAATAAAAATGATAAATACAACTGCCTGCCACTTACTCCTATTAACCATGATATCTATGGGATCTCTAAACTGTTTTGCATCTAATAAAGTTGAGGAAATTCAAGAAGAAAAAGAAACGAAATGGATTTCTACAGAAGATACTACATCTATAAGAAGTAACAATGGAGAAAAAAGAATATTGGGAAAAATGCCTCTTTCTAGAAAAGCGACTATTTTAGCGAATGGTCATGATATAGATTCCTATAGAAGCTCATTTATTAGAAGTAAAAAAGGCCCATCTACAACGAGAAACTAATGAAAAATTCTTCTAAAACTTAGCGAATAGCTTGTGCAATATTAATTCTTTATAATTTCAATGATTCATCTCAACCATTTTCAAACAAATATATTTAGAGTAAAATTTTCTTATTGAATAATTCAAGTATAGATTCTTAAAAGCTGATCTTTATATAATTCAAATATCTTAAAAACGTTAAAATATTTGACTCTAAAAACCTATTTGATCTCTTCTCATTTTCACCTTAATCTTGCCTTTTAATATGAAAGAAAAGGTATTAAATGCAGACTTTATTTCCTCCTCTTGAATCTTATGACTCCGGAATGTTGCAGGTCGATGAAATTCACACCCTCTATTGGGAACAATCTGGAAATCCACAAGGAATCCCAGTTATTTTTCTTCATGGTGGACCAGGTTATGGCTCTTCGCCAAAAAGTCGGCAATTCTTTGATCCCGCTTACTACCGAATCATCGTTTTCGATCAAAGGGGAGCTGGCAGGTCTCGCCCTCTTGGAGAGATGAAGAATAATACGACACCTCTTCTTATTAAAGATATGGAGAAGTTAAGAGTTTTATTAGATATCGACAAATGGATCCTTTTTGGGGGATCATGGGGAAGCACGCTCGCTCTTGCTTATGCAGAAGATCATCCAACGAGATGTATAGGCTTAATCTTAAGAGGGATTTTCCTATGCCGTCCTCAAGAAATTAACTGGTTTTTCAATGGTATGAAGAATGTTTTTCCAGAAATCTGGGAACGCTTTGCAAATTATATTCCTATTGCAGAAAGAGAAGATTTATTAGCCGCTTATAGGAAACGAGTTTTAGATTCAGACTCTGAAGTCTATTTGCCTGCTTGCAAAGAATATTTTCGCTATGAATTGAGTCAATCTATGTTGAATCCCACCCTTGAAGAAATAGAGACCATTTGTACCGATGAAATAGCTGCTATTGGCCTTGCACGTTCAGAAGTGCATTATTTTTCAAATAATATCTTCTTAGAAGATAACCAACTTTTGCGTGATATTCATAAAATTCGTCATTTACCTTGCATCATTGTTCATGGTCGTTATGACATTATCTGCCCTATTATATCGGCGTTTGACTTGATTAAAGAATGGCCGGAAGCTGAATTTAACCTTATTCAATTGGGTGGGCATTCAGCCTCAGATCCTGAAATTTTGAAAGCTTTAATGAAGGCAACTGAAAAAGCAAAAAAATGGATATAAGTTTTTGATTTTTAAAGTATAAAATGTAACATTTTTGGCCTTAATTTGAAGCAAAAATCTTGCAAAAATACGATATTTTTGTTACAATAAAAAGGTAAGGTAATAAAAGAATTTGAAGAACTTTTCTTAGCAACCTCTCCTAAAAAAAGTTTGGTCTACCTCTTTTATTGCGAGTTGTTTAGGTGTGTCAAAGAAAGGTATGTTTTTGTGGTATGGCTTTAGATAAATTTTTGCCTCAAGGTTTTGTCTATCTTGATGAAATAGATCCCAGTATCCAATTTTCATTGAGATATTACAGTCATGATAATTTTGTTGGAAAACCAATAGAAGGTTATTTTGCTGAGCGCATCATTATGACAGAAAATGCTGCAGAAGCTTTATGCAAAGCACAAGCAATATTCAGAAAAGATGGTTATTCAATTGTTGTTTATGACACTTATCGCCCTCAAACAGCGGTGAATCATTTTGTACGATGGAGTGAAGATACAACAGATCAAACAATGAAAGCTTTGTTTTATCCTCGCATTACTAAATCTGATGTTTTTGACCTGGGGTATCTTTCTAAAAGATCCGGGCACTCACGCGGAAGTACAGTTGATCTTACTCTCATTCATGAGAACGAAAATCTTAAAAAAGCAACCCCTACTCCACGGATTTTAAATGAAAATGTTGAGATCCTTTTTCTAGATGATGGAACAGTGGATATGGGATCTTCATTTGATTTATTAGATGAAGTATCTCATTATCAAAATAACCTTATAAACGAGATATATTTTAATCGACGAACCTATCTTAAAGAAGTGATGGAATCTTGTGATTTTAAGCCCTACACGAAAGAATGGTGGCACTTCACGTTAAAAGATGAGCCTTTTCCAGATACGTATTTTGATTTTCCTGTGAAATAGTTTGAACTCTATTAAAAAATCAGAAAAATTAATGTCTAAACATTCTTTTTGTGGAAATATTTTGCCAAAATATTGACAAAAATAAAAAATATCCTATATTAGTTTTATATAAGCTACATGATTAGAAAAAATTAATTTTAGGAACCTTTTTAGGAACCTATTTAAATGAAGATTAAGTTTTTATTAGCTGCCATATTATTGAATATTTATGGCCTATTTCCATGTTTAGCTACAGAGCATTTTGATGATACCGAGGGAGCTTCGTCATCAAAAGTCCATTATTCTTCTTTGGCACAAACTCCTTTAGACATCTTAAATCCTATTGTGAATGAATATCTCTCAAGCAAAGATATTATGAGACTTTATATGACAGGGGATTCCATTCTAAGAAGACATTTAACCAATGTTGCTCAAAGCTTGAAAATATTGCTTGAACCAGAAATGAGAAAGCTTAGCCTAGCTCAAATCATACCATCTTTTTTGAATCTTAATTTTTTAGAAATAACTGGAACTTTAAATCCAGAATCAAATTTTGATGTTTCATCATTAGTAAATTTAAGAACGATTAAGTTTTCAGGAAATAAAGCCCTTTCTTTACTCTTAGAACGAAACCTAATTTCGTTTCCACCACAAATAACAAGATTAGTATTTAATTCTTGCTCTTTACGATCTGTGCCGCAAGGTTTTTTTGCACAATTTAGGGCTCTTGAAGATCTCAATTTATCAAAGAATTCCTTGAATCCAGAGGTACAAGATGAAATTATGCAAGCTTCAAACATAACGAGTTTAAACTTATCCCTAAACGGTTCATTAGAATATCTACCTGCCAGACTTTCTAACCTCCCTAATCTTAAAGCTCTCGATGTTTCCGGAATTATGTTTGACTGGCAGTCTGGAATATTCTTCCCTTATTTTCTAGATTAGAAGTCCTGAATATAAAAGATTGTTATTTCGAGATAGACCCTACTAATTTTTCCACCTTTACCACCCTTACAACACTTAATTTATCAGGATGCCCATTTGTTACGGAGTCTTTTTTAGAGGATCATATTGTTTCATTACCCATGTTAAAAAATTTAATTTTATCAGAAACAGGTGATTTATCTTTATTAGCTAGAACCTTAATTTCTTGTAAATCTTTAGAAAAACTCACTTTGATTGGAGATCTTCCAGATAATATCTTCGAGATTTTTCTTCCATTATTGGATGCTGGCTTGAAGCATTTTGGAACACAAATTAAAAAAAAACCAGCTTCTATTTTAAATTTTTAACCTCTCAAAGAGTTAGGTAGATTATAGATTTTTCTGCCTAACTCTTACATAAAAATGATACCTTAAAGCGTAAAATATCTTAAAAAGACGTCTTTTTACTTTTCTGTTTATTCTTTAATTATAACACGTTATTCTTGTGTGTACGAATGAGGGAGTTATACAAGAATGCAACACGCTCAAAGACATGTTTTCGTAGATTATTTGAGAGGATTTCTCGTGGCACTTGTGGTGTTAGATCACGCCTGCCATGCTTATACAGAATATTACTCTAAGTTCTGGTTTTTTCCAGATTTTGAACACAGCATTATTTTTGATATTTTTCATCTGCATAATGATAGTTTTATGATGCCCTCGCTCTTCTTTTTGGCAGGACTTTTTATCCTCCCGTCCCTCCAGCGCAGAGGATATTTAAGCTTTGCAAAGGAACGTTTTTTACGGCTCGTGATTCCTTACAGCGTTGGACTTCCCCTCATTAGCCCTCTTCTTTCTTATCCTCGATACGTTTTGAATGAGAATCCGAGTATCGGATACTGGCAATACGTCACAGAAGTTTGGGTTCATCGTTTACAAGCAGGGCCTTTTTGGTTTTTATATTATCTTGTTCTTTTAAGTATGATTACAGTTATCTTATATGCTCTCGTTCCCAAGATTTTTACGTTGCTTAGTCGATTTTCTACCTGGCTTATTGAAAAACCATTGAGAGGATTTGCTGTTTTTTGCCTTAGTAGTGCCTTTATTTTAAGCGTTAGCGACCTTATTTGGGGTGCGCCTTGGTGGATTGGTTGGTGGGCAGATTATAAATTCTTTTATGTTCGAGGCTCACGTTTTATTCTTAAGGCTTTCTATTTTTTTCTTGGCGCAGGATTTTCGCAAATTGCGATTCTCGACAATAAAGTTTTCTGGGAAAAACTTAGTCAGAATTGGCAAAAATGGGCCCTATTTACCATTGGAATTGCTGTTTGTTATATTAGTTATACATTAGGATTTTTTGATGACGGCGCGTATAGCGATTATATTCGTTATTATGTTACCGAACAACGAGCTTATAATGCAGAATGGTCTGAAATTTTAAGTGGCTTTTGGCCTGTTTTCTTTGACCATGCTCCCAAAATTTTAGTACGAACAACATTATTAGGGATTTTTATTTGTTCTCAATTAATTACCTATTCAGCTATTTTTTATCGTTTTCTGAATAAAGGAAGTTTGCAATGGGCTTCATTTGCTGCGGCATCTTACGGCATTTATATCATTCATGAACCTTTTGTTGTTTGGTTGCATTGGTTCTTTTATGGCGGAGAAGCCCCTCTTATCGTCCGTTTCATCGTGTCTGGTTTTGGTGTCCTCTTTATGTCTTGGTTAATTGTAAATAAGATTCTTCTACGCCTTCCAGGTTTTAAGCGTATTTTATAGCAAGAGAGGGAAAGTTTGATGCAAGAACAGCGTTATATCTTCATCGATTATCTGCGAGGATTTATTTTTGCGCTCATGGCAATTGATCATTCTCTTCACGCTTATGCCCAAAATTGGGGACAATTTTGGTTTATTCAAGATCATGATCGTAGTGAAATCTGGGATGCTTTCTATCTTTTTGATCAAAGCATTATTATGCCAATGCTTTTCTTTATTACGGGTCTTTGGGTGTTACCTTCTCTAAAAAAACATGGTTTTCAATCTTATCTTGGTCGACGTTTTATAAAATTAGGGATTCCTTTTATCCTTTGTATTCCATTAATAGTGCCTTTACTAACCTATCCTCGCTATACTCTTACAATAGATCCCGAGATTGGCTACTTTGACTATTGGCTTAATATTTTCTTAAGTGGCAAAAAATTACAAGCAGGCCCTCTATGGGTTATGTACGGGATGTTTTTATATAGCATAATTTTAGTTGCTCTTAATGCGATTCCTGGTCTCATGACGAAATGGGGGCGCTTTGTTCACATACTCACAAATCGACCTCAAATTGGTTTTATATTTCTTATTTTATTGAGTGCACTTATTTTAGGCATCAGTGATTTGACGTGGGGTGCACCTTGGTGGATTGGTTGGGGCATTTTTTATCTTCAAGGCGCCCGATTCTTATTATACTTTTTATACTTTATGCTTGGCGCAGGCTTTAGTCAGTCAGGCCTTTTAGAGAATCGTTTTTTTTGGAAACGTCTTTCCGATCGACTTCCTTTGTGGGCAAGTATAATGGGTATATCAACTCTAGCCTATGTGGGATATTCTCTTACTTTCACGCATGAAGGAGCTTATAGTGACGTAATCCGCCACGCTTTCCATGACTTTTTTGGTTTGGGCGGCTCATGGAAAGATATGCCTGAGTTTTTAGAACAGCACGGATTGCAATTAATAAAAGATCATGCGCCTGCTATCTTAATTCGAACAACTTTTCATGGAATTTTATGTCTTTTTCAGGTGTTAACTTTATTAGCTCTTTTCTACCGCTATTTTAATAAAGAGCATCCTGTTTGGCGATCACTTGCACAGAGTTGTTACGGCATCTTTTTAACACATGAAGCCATGGTCATCTGGCTTCAATATTTACTTATTGGTATTGAGCTGCCTCAGACCTTCAAAATTGCACTTATTGCTTTCCTTGGATTAGGAGGTTCTTGGCTACTAACTGAAAAATGGCTGTTTAGAGTTCCCCTCTTGAAAAGAATCATTGCCTAGGGAAGAAAGATTTCCATTCCTTGGCGTGCCATGAAACAAGATGACCAAATTTTTTTTGCATCTTCTTCAATTTTTAAAAGAATATCATCCGTATGATTAGGATTATGATGATAAAGCGCAAGTCTTTTTGCTTGAGCTTTTTGAGCGAGCCTAAGACCTTCTGCCCAAGTTGAATGCCCCCACCCTCTTTTTTGGGAAAATTGTTCTTCTGTATACATCGCATCGTAAATAACCAGGTCTGCTCCTTGCATGAGTTTTAGGACTTCAAGATCATCATCACCTGGCGTGTGTTCTGTATCGCTGATATAAGCGATTGAAGATCCTGAGGGGCAACGTAATTGATATCCATATCCGCCACCAGGATGATTAAGAGGAGCAATTTTAAGATGATAATCTTCGAAAAACGTTAAATTTTCACTGGGTGGACAATCAATATAATTAATTTTTGCAGAAACTTGATCTAATTTCACAGGAAAGAGAAGATCATTAAAGATATAATTCTTTAGAAATTCTTTTATCCCCTCTTTTTCATAACAATGAGAAGATAAAAGGGTCAGCTGAAAATTAGAATCCCAAATAGGTTCAAAAAATGGAAGGCCAAGGATATGATCAAAATGCATGTGTGATAGAATAAGTGTCGCTTGATTTATATTTTTTTCTTTTAGCTTCTTACCTAAATCTCTCAGTCCTGTTCCTGCGTCAAAAATAAAGATATTCTGATCATGAGTAACACTGACACAACTTGTGTGCCCTCCAAAATAGGTATACAGAGGTGAACTCACAGGAATGGAACCACGAACCCCCCAAAATTCTACAATTGTGCTCATATTCATCTTTTTTGTATTAAATTTATGTTTTATGCTACACTTTTTCATATAAATAGAAAAGAAGACACATAAGAATGCATAAAATTTTGATGGTAGATGACGAACCAGATCTCGATATTCTTATTCAACAGGGATTTCGCAAAGAAATTAGAGACGGAATTTATAGCTTTATTTTTGCTCGCCATGGAGCAGCAGCTTTAGAACTCATAGAAAAGAATCCTGATGTTAAACTCGTTTTGACAGACCTTAATATGCCTGAAATGAATGGCCTTGAACTTTTACGCCGCCTTAAGCATCAGTATTCAGATGTAAAAGTATTAATCTTATCTGCCTATGGAGATCAAGAAAGTCGTTCTGTTGCTCTTTCCGCAGGGGCCGTAGATTTTCTAACGAAACCAATTGTATTTTCTGAATTGCAAACAAAATTAAACGCTTTGCTCTCATAAGAGCATTAAAGTCTAAATAATGCTTGCAACTTCTTTGAAATATTCGTAGTTTTGCAGCAAATAAAGGGGCCATAGCTCAGCTGGGAGAGCGCTACAATGGCATTGTAGAGGTCAGGGGTTCGATCCCCCTTGGCTCCACCAAATATAATTCACATTTCATAAATTATTGCAGAAGATTTTACTCAAGATATAAAGTTGGTTTAATTAAAACCTAATTAGATCGCTTATATTCTAATTAATGCATGAAAAAACCGCGCCAAAAGGCGCGGTTTCTCATGACGTTGAGGTCGTTTAGACTAGAATGTATAGCTAATGCGGCCTGTTACGTCTGTTGTTCTTGCCTTAAGCCCAGCGTGCTTCTTGTAAAGCGCTTGAGTTCCTTGAACGCCAACTGTTACGCGGTCAGATGTCTTGAATGCAACGCCAAGACCTGGTACGAAACCTGTTACGCGCTTTGAATGACCTGTTGTTTTCCAAGTAGCTGAAGAAATACCTGCAGTTACATAAAGAAGTGCATTGCCACAAACAAAACCTGGAACGATTGCTGCGCCGAATTCATTTCTTCTTCTGTACTTGTCACCACTAGCATTTAATTTACCTTCCGTATTGCTGAGGTTACCAAATGCTTCAAGACCAAGAAAAAGTCTGTTATTGAATTCTTTACCAAAACCAACGTGGAGTCCACCAACAACACCACTAGTTCCGAGATCTGAACTAGCTGTTTGTTTTACTTTACCTGAACCATAACCAAGTTGACCACCAACGTAGAAACCTGTGAAGTTTTTACCTTCAACAGCAGCATTTGCAACAGATGTAAGAGCTGCAGCGCTTGCAAGCATAAGTGCTAATTTTTTCATGTTTATCCTCATATAAGGTTGTTTTAAATAATATCCAAAAGACCTAACCTTTCGAATATAGCTATGATGTTATGTCAAACTCATTAGGTCAACTATAAGGAAAGATTTTTTCTTGTGAAATTTTTTTCTGTTGTATTTACGCAACACATTACAATGCTAGGCAGGAAGAAGAATATCTGATAAAGTCACATTAATCTATAAAAAGGAAAGAATTTTTTAATGTCTCAACCCATTTTACGATTTGCCCCAAGCCCTACAGGATTGTTGCATATTGGCAACGCGCGTACGGCTCTGATTAACTGGTTATTTGCAAGAAAAAATAAAGCTACTTTTATCTTAAGATTGGATGATACTGATCTGGCGCGATCAGAACAACAATATGAACAAGCCATTTATGAAGATTTAAAATGGCTAGGGCTTACCTATGATCGTATTGAATGGCAATCAAAACGCTTGCAAGAATATGAGAAAGCTGCCGAGGCTTTGAAAGCATCAGGGCGACTATATGCATGCTATGAAACACCTGAAGAACTTGAGTTCAAGCGTCGCCGTCTTTTATCTCAAGGACAACCACCCATCTATGATCGCGCAGCCTTAAATTTGACGTCGGAAGAACATGATCGTTTCCTAAAGGAAGGACGTAAACCACATTGGCGCTTAAAATTAATAGCAGAAGAAATTTCTTGGAAAGATCTGATTCGAGGTGACATTAGCTTTGACGGAAAAAATTTAAGTGATCCTATTTTAATTCGAGAAGATAATTCACCCGTATATACTTTGTCTTCAGTTGTGGACGACATTGATTTTGGCATCACACATATTATTCGGGGAGAAGACCATATTACGAATACGGCAATTCAGCTTCAACTTATCGAAGCTCTGGGTGCTGATTCTAAGGATTTTATTTTTGGTCATGTTCAATACTTGCTTGGCGAACAAGGGGAAAGCCTTTCGAAAAGAATTGGCAGTCTTAGCTTACGCCAATTACAAGAAGAAGGATATGAAGCTTGTGCTCTCGCTAGCTATCTTGCAAAATTGGGAACATCAGAAGATATTTCCCCAACTCTTTCTCTTGATCAATTGATTAATGAATTTGATATTAGTCACGTTGGGCGAGCAGCCCCCCGCTTTAGCAAAACTATGCTTGACCGAATCAATACAAGATTGTTGCATCACCAATCTTACAATCATATTCAAGAACGTCTTGCTGAAGAAGGCCTCCACTACATTCAGGAAGAGTTTTGGAATGCGTGCCATGGTAATATTAATAAGCTCTTAGATTTAAAGAATATTTGGAATATCTGCACACAAGAATTAACCCCTCGAATAGAGGATGCTTCTTATTTAGAGGAAGCTTGTAAATTCCTTCCTCTTGAGCCTTGGAGTTCGGAAACTTGGACCATCTGGACTCAAGCTATAAAAGAAAAGACAGGCCGGAAAGGAAGAGAGTTATTTATGCCTTTAAGACAGGCTCTGACAGGAGAAGATCATGGGCCAGAGATGAAAGAATTATTGTTACTTATTGGTCGTGAGAAGGTTCTGAAACGTTTACAAGGAAAGGTTGCGTAACATCATATGCTTAAGCTCTATAATACGTTAACAAGGCAATTAGAACCTTTTACATCCCTTCATCCCCATAAAGTTGGTTTATATGTCTGTGGCCCTACTGTTTATGATCGTGCTCACCTGGGAAATGCACGTCCCTACACTATATTTGACGTATTAGTCAGATTACTTCGGACAACTCATGATGTGACATATGTTAGGAATATTACAGATATTGATGATAAAATCATCAATACGTCACTTCAGACGGGTGAATCCATTGAAACAATTACGCGCAAAACAACCTTATTTTTTCATGAAGATATGACAGCTTTGGGGAATCTCTCCCCCACAATTGAACCAAAAGCAACCGAACATGTAAATGAAATGATCGAAATGATTGAGCAGTTACTTCAAAAAGAGCTTGCTTATGCTCAAGATGGACATGTGCTTTTCCATGTTCCTAATTTTCCAAATTATGGGGCTCTTTCCGGATGTAAATGTGAGGAAATAATTGCAGGAGCGCGTATCGAAGTTGCTCCTTATAAAAAAGACCCAACTGATTTCGTCCTTTGGAAACCTTCGACACCGGAACAACCAGGTTGGGAAAGTCC
The DNA here is from genome assembly GCA_017307065.1 of Candidatus Paracaedimonas acanthamoebae. Lineage (NCBI taxonomy): Bacteria > Pseudomonadati > Pseudomonadota > Alphaproteobacteria > Holosporales > Caedimonadaceae > Candidatus Paracaedimonas > Candidatus Paracaedimonas acanthamoebae. Next base: position 36,060 of record JAFKGL010000025.1, on the reverse strand, counting down.
TTGGGGACGTGGTCGACCAGGATGGCATATTGAATGCTCCGCCATGAGTTTTAAGCATCTTGGAACTCATTTTGATATCCATGGTGGGGGGCAAGATTTGATTTTTCCTCATCATGAAAATGAAATTGCTCAAAGTACTGCTGTCCATGGGAATGGAACTTTTGCTCGTTATTGGATGCATAATGGGATTTTATTAGTTAATGGCGAAAAAATGTCTAAATCCCTTGGAAATTTTATAACAATCCAAGATTTACTTAACCAGGCACGTGGAGAAATTATAAGGTTTGCTCTTCTTTCCACCCATTACCGTCAACCCCTTGATTGGACAAATGATACCCTTATGCAAGCAAAGGCTTCTTTAAATCGACTTTATACAGCCCTTGAAGGATTTGAAGGAGAAAATTTACTCGAGGCTGATCAAGATGTTTTAAGAGCCTTACAAGATGATCTTAACACACCACTTGCTATTGCAAGACTTCATGAATTGGCGCGTGAAGCGAATAAAATGGAAAAAGGCCAAGCTAAGGAAGAAATCCAAGCTAGACTTAAAGCAAGTGCCTCCTTTTTAGGATTCTTACAATGCTCTTCTGTAGCATGGTTTAAATCTGATTGCCCTCAAGGTTTGAATTCTGAAGCTATAGATGAACTAATTATGCAACGTCACACGGCAAGAAGAGCTAAAGATTTCCAAAAGGCCGATCAAATTCGTTTAATACTTGAAGAAAATGGTATTCTACTTCTTGATTCTGCTGAGGGAACAAGTTGGCGCCGAAAATAAAGTCTAACTTGATGCTTTAAGAGCTTGCTTTAGCATTAAAAGATCAAGCCAAGCTTGACGTTTTTGGCCTGGGGCCCGCAATAAATAGGCCGGATGAAAAATAGCTAAGGTCTTTACGGGTCTCACCATCGTGGAAGTTTGGTATGAAAGCCATTTTCCGCGAAGCTTCATAATACCTTCATTTGTTTGAAGAATCGTTTTCGCTGATGTTCCCCCAACAAGGATCAAAAAATCTGGGGAAACTAATTCGATATGCCTTTCTACAAAAGGAAGGCAGAGATTGGTTTCACTCGATGTAGGTTGACGATTGCCAGGAGGACGCCAAAAAATAATATTGGTGATATAGATAGTCGTTCTATCAAGACCAATAGCAGCAAACATGCGATCAAGTAATTTGCCACTTAATCCAACGAAAGGTAAACCTTGCCGATCCTCATCTGCGCCGGGTGCTTCTCCAATAACCATTATCTTTGCTTGAGGATTTCCATCACTAAAAACAGTGTTCGTTGCTGTTTTTTTAAGTGGACATTCATTGTAATTTTCAACAATTGTTCTTAATTCGTGGAGTGTTTTCGCTTGTGCGGCTAAACCTTTTGTGGATCCTGCAGGAGGGAGTAAATTTAAAGAATCGTTCTCTTTAACTTCCATTGTTTTACCCATTTGATTAACATTAACTTTTGTATTTTTAATGATCAAATTATCTTCCTTTAATGGAATGAACCTCGCTGGAGTGTTCATTTTATTTGTCGGAGATGATTCAAACACTTCATCTATCCCTAATTCATACAGGAATTTTAGAGTTTCGTAATCTTGTTTATGATGTGCACTCACTTCCAAAATCTTTCAGCCAACTCTTCTATAATTTTATCTACAGTAGAATCAGGAGCTTGATTGTTACAATCAATATGAATATCCGCTTCAGCATAAATAGGATTATACGTTTCGATAAGGTTTCTAAGAATTTCTTTCTTATCACCTTTTTCTAGTTGTGGCCTGTGTGTGCGGCGTTCAACTCTTGGAAGGATAGTATCAACAGAGGCTTTAAGCCAAACAGAATAAGAATTCTCTTTTATAATTTTACGCGTCTCAGGCATAATAAAGGCTTCAACACCCGTTGATAAGATATGAGGACGTTCTTCTGTTAACAAACGAGATACAATACGTCTTTCAGTATCACGAAACGCTTGTTCGCCATACCAAGCAAAAATATTAGCCACTGTTTGACCCGCAGCAGTTTCAACTTCTTGATCCGAGTCCTTAAATTGTACGCCTAACTGCTTTGCAAGCTTTCTTCCGATGCTTGTTTTTCCAACTCCCATCATCCCGACAAGAGTGAGAGTTTTTGGTAACATAATCAATTTCGACGTGCGCATGGTTTATACCTTATTCTTGTGGTGACGCACTTCGCGAATAAAACTTTGCGAAAGGCTCCTCTCTTATCGTATAGTATGCAAAAATATACAAGCAGGAGTTAATATAAGTGCATATTCCCTTCAAAATTTTATTGTTCGTCTTATCCATATTATTCATAGGTAGTATTATAGCTCTTTCTAGGTGGGAAATTCCAGCTCCTTCTACTGAAGTCACAAAATCAATTTCTACAGATAAGCTTTTTACAAGAACAAAGTGAAATATCTTAGTCAATTTTTAGAAAGTTTATCTGCTGAACGAGGGCATGCTTTCAATACCCTTGAAGTTTATGTGCGTAACATTCAAGATTTTAATGTATTCTTGAAAGATAAATTACTTGAAGAGATTAAAAAGAGTGATATTCAACGATATCTCCTTCATCTTAAAGCGCGCGCGATCACTTCCTCCTCACGCGCACGGAAACTTTCTGCACTAAGGCAATTTTTTAATTTTTTAGTTGAAGAAGAAGTTATTACGGATAATCCGACTCTTTTAATTGATTTACCCAAGCAAAAGCGCCTTCTTCCTAAAACTCTTACAGAAAAGGAAATTTTTGCTTTAATCGAAGCAACCGATATTCTTGATAGTCGAGAACGAAGTAGACTCTCGTGTTTAATTGAGATTCTCTATGCTACAGGAATGCGAGTCTCAGAACTCGTGAGTTTGCAATTAAAGACAGCATTATTAGCTTTAAGAACGGCTCAAGAAAAAGGAACAGGTGCTTTCATCATTAAAGGAAAAGGTAATGTAGAAAGATTAACCCCTCTCACTCCTTCGGCCCTTAAAACCCTAGAAGATTATTTAAAAATAAGAAAAACATTTGATGTAGGAATGAATGGAAAAAAATGGCTTTTTCCTTCAAGAAGCCGTGAAGGGCACTTAACCCGGCAAAGATTTGGGCAACTTTTAAAGAAAATTGCTTTACAGGCAGGGGTTCCTCCGCATCAAATCTCTCCCCATGTCATGAGACACGCTTTTGCTACCCACCTTCTCCATCATGGTGCAGATCTTTTAAGTGTGCAAAAATTATTGGGGCATGCAGATATTTCAACGACCCAAATTTATACTCATGTTATGGAAACTCAAAAACAAAAATTAGTTTTTGATCATCACCCCTTGTCAGATGCAACAAAAATCTCTAGGAAAGCATAATTAGTAAAGAGGAATTTTAATCATGATTGTCTCATTAGATTTCGAAAAAAATATTATTGAGATTGAGCAAAAGCTTAATGAGCTCCGTCACCTCTCTCGTGCAGGTGATGTGAACATTGCTCAAGAAATTAATCATCTTGAAGAGAAGCTTAAGAAACAACTTCTCCAGATTTATACACATCTCACCCCCTGGCAAAAGGTTCAAGTTGCTCGCCACCCAGATCGGCCTCATTTACTTGATTTTATTCGGGTCCTTATCGATGATTTTATAGAGCTTTCTGGGGATCGTAAATTTGGAGAAGATCAAGCTTTAATAGGTGGTCTTGGGCGATTTAGAGGTCAGAGTGTTGTCGTGATGGGAACAGAAAAAGGTCATGACACGGATTCTCGTATAAAACATAATTTCGGCATGGCTAAACCAGAAGGTTATCGAAAAGCTCAACGTTTAATGGAATTAGCAAATCAATTTCATTTACCTATTTTGACTTTTGTCGACACTGCAGGAGCGCATCCTGCCAAAGAAGCAGAAGAAAGAGGACAAGCTGAAGCCATAGCAAGGTGCGTAGAAACACTGTTAACGGTTGAGGTTCCCGTCATTGCAACAATTACAGGTGAAGGAGGCTCCGGAGGAGCAATTGCTCTTGCGGCTGCAAATGAAGTTATTATGCTTGAACACTCGGTGTATTCTGTAGTTTCTCCAGAAGGTTGCGCCTCTATCTTATGGCGATCAGCTGATAAAAAACAAGACGCAGCGGCTGCTCAAAAGCTTACAGCTTTAGATTTGAAAGAGTTAGGTGTCATTGAAACGATTGTTCCTGAACCTTTAGGAGGAGCTCAACGTTCACCGTTAAGTGCAATTACAAAGACTGGCGATGCAATTGAAGTTGCTCTCAGTAAATATATTGCACTTCCAGGGGCAGAATTATGTGCGCATCGTCGCAATAAATTTCTTTCTATAGGCGAAAAAGGTCTAGATTAAAGATCTCACGTCTAGCGAAGATTAGAGAGTGTTTTTTTAGCAGCAAGTTCAGCTTTTCGAAGTGTTAAGATCTCATCAAGTTTCCCTTGACGAGCATCCGGCTTTAGAAGATGAATGTAGAGCCGTCCATTAATATGGTCTATTTCATGTTGAATTAAGCGTGCAAGAAAACCTTTTGCTTCTCCGGTTACTTTTCTCCCCATTATATCTGAACCTTCATAATAAATATGGGTGAATCTTTCCACTTCTCCTCCGTAATCATTCACAGAAAAGCATGATTCCCAATCGAGCGTGGTTTCCTCTCCTAAAGGTTTATAAAGAGGATTAATCAGAAGCGTTTCAGGTATGGTGTCAATAACGTCAAATCGATAGTTTTTAATTTCTTCAGGAACGCTAAAAATAACCATGCGTCTTGAAAATCCAATCTGAGGTGCAGCAAGTCCTGCGCAATTTTCTTCATGATGAAATTGATATGTTAATAATTCTACTATTTTTTGATCTTCTACCGATAAAGGGAATTTAACTTCTTCAGATGGTTTGATTAGGATATCACGCTGAGGACAGTTTTCGTCATTAATTGCAATGTAAGAGAGTAATTTTTTTGCTTGAATCATAATAATTTACCCCTTTATTTTGTAAATTTAGAGAAGAAAGAGACGTTTTTTATTTTATGCCAAACTCTTTCAAAAATAACACATAACGCACCATTTGCCATTACATTAGAAGACGTAATAATGGGATCAAGCAATATATTTAAGGCTAAAAGCACAGAAGACATTTCCGGTGTAAAACCTAAATATTTTTCATAAATAGGAATTAAAATAAAAATAGCCCCCCCTATCATGCCTGCAGTTGTAAATCGAGCAAGCACATATACCGTCATAAAAGGAAGCCATGTATTAATTTCAGGAAAAGAAAAACCAAATTGTTTTAAGATGAGCAGCCCAAAAAAGACGTTTGCAATACAATCTCCGATTTGCTGAATATTGGTTGTTGCTGGAATAATAAGACTTGCAAAGGATCGATTTTTAACACTTTTTTCAACGGCTGAAATTGTAAATGGCATTGTTGCAGCACTTGAAGAAGAAGTAAAAGCAATTACCCCGACAGGCCAAATATTTTTTACCTGTCGTACAATTTCTCGTAAGTGACAAGATCCTGCAATACTAAAAAGCAATAGAAGGTAAAAAAGAATCCCCCCTATAATAATTAAAAAAGCGAAGCCATAATTTTGGGTAAGGTTTGTTAGAAGCCCGCTTTTCTGAGTATTCAGCAAA
>JAFKGL010000025.1:0-30426 GCA_017307065.1 Candidatus Paracaedimonas acanthamoebae | reverse complement strand
GTTTTGCAAGAATTTTTGAAAAAATGAGATCTATGAGTTTTCTGAGTTTATAAAAAAACGGCATTATCGAGGTTCCTTTTCCTGTTGCAAAGAAAAATCCTGTGAGAACGCCTAAAAATGTTCCTTTATCGACGGTATAGAATAGTGGACGAAATTGCCCTAAACTAAAATAAGGCACTAGGCTTTCAGCTTTTTGAAAAGGATTACTCAATAAACTAATTTTATTATAAACAAAAAAACCAATGCCATACGCGTATGAAATACTTAAAGTATTTGATAAGGCTTCAAAAAATAAAAGAACCCCCACAAGCAGAAAGGCTTGTTGTTTTAGCCCTGCCAACATTGATGTAATGTAAGTAAATATTGCTATAGGGAGCACATACATCAATAAATCTCTAATGAGTACGCTAAATGTATAAAAGCCTCTTGAAATAGAAAGGGGTAAATGAGAACCAAATGCTAGAACGAAACAAATTGCAATAATTGTCTGAAATGTTGTGTTTGTTAGTATTTTTAGCCTATTTCGCATAAAGCTTAGATATCCGTGAAGTCCATTTTCTTGCATTTTTATCTCAAATCTATTAAAAACTCTTTCAGATGAAGATAACGCAAGATAATATTTTGACAACAAAAGTTCGTAAAGCTGTTTTTCCTGTTGGAGGTTTGGGGACACGATTTCTGCCCGTCACTAAAGCTATGCCTAAAGAAATGCTACCTGTTGTTGATAAGCCGTTGATTCAATATGCCGTTGAAGAAGCAGCAGCAGCTGGGATTGAAGAATTTATTTTTGTGACAGGTAGAGGGAAAACTGCAATTGAAGATCACTTTGATCACTCCTTCGAACTTGAACATACACTCCGCCAAAGAGGAAAAGAAGAAGAATATCAATCCTTAAACTCTTTGATAAAACTTCCGGGGAGCATTTCCTATATTCGCCAACAAGAACCTTTAGGATTAGGACATGCCGTCTGGTGCGCCCGCCATTTGATTGGAAATGAGCCATTTGCAATTTTACTGGCAGATGATTTTATCTATGCCCACACACCTTGCCTTAAGCAAATGATTGATGCTTATGAAGGAGGCGTTATGGTCGCGGTTATGGACGTAGAACCTTCTCACGTTAATCGATATGGAATTATCGATATTCAGGAAGAACATCAGCGACAAGTAAAAGTTAAAGCCGTCATCGAAAAACCGTCTCCTGATCAAGCACCATCGCACCTTGCCATTATTGGACGGTATATTCTTGATTCTGAAGTATTTCAGCATCTTGAGAAGCAAGAACGTGGAGCAGGAGGAGAAATCCAACTGACTGATGCTCTTTCTCCTATGATTCAAAAAATGCCGTTTAATGGGTATCGTTTTGAAGGAACCAGGTATGATTGTGGATCAAGGGGAGGCCTTTTAGCTGCTAGCATCACGGTCGCTTTGGACCGAGAAGATCTTCGAGATGAAGTCTTAAATGAATTATTCAGAGTTATGCCTCACAACATTAATCTCACTTAGATAAGAGAGGAACACATGCGTATTACCATGATCGGAGCCGGATATGTTGGATTGGTTTCAGGGACATGTTTTGCTGAATTTGGGCATGAAGTAACCTGTGTCGATAAAGATGAAAATAAAATTCATTCTCTTTCTCAAGGTATAATACCGATCTATGAACCAGGATTAGAGATTCTTGTGAAGGAAAATACTGAAAGAAAAAGATTAAAATTTTCAACAGATATCAAAACAGCAATTAGTGAGGCTGATGTCATTTATATCGCGGTAGGAACACCGAGTCGACGTGGAGATGGTTATGCGGATCTTTCTTATGTACACGAAGTCATCGAAGCGATAGGCCAATCTCTAAAAAAATATGCTGTTATTGCAACTAAATCGACTGTTCCTGTAGGCACAGGTCAAAAATTAACGACACATTTGAAGAAAATAAATCCTCATTTAGAATTTGATATTGTCTCAAATCCCGAATTTCTAAGAGAAGGTTCAGCAATTGAAGATTTCATGAATCCAGATCGGGTGATAGTTGGTGCAAATTCAGCACGTGCTATAGAACTTATGCGTGAACTCTATCTTCCCTTGCTTGCTAAAGAAACTCCTATCCTTTTTACAAATTTAGAAACGGCTGAGCTTATAAAATATGCCTCTAATGCTTTCTTAGCGACCAAAATCGCTTTTATTAATGAGATTGCAGACCTTTGTGAAAAGTGCAATGCAGATATTCAAGCTGTTTCTGAAGGAATGGGAATGGACAAACGTATTGGTGAGAAATTCTTACAGGCAGGACCAGGTTATGGCGGCTCTTGCTTCCCAAAGGATACTTTAGCTTTAACAGTCACAGCACAAGAATTTCAGTCACCTATGTCTATCGTTGAAACAGTTGTGCAAAGTAATAGAAAAAGGAAAGAGTCGATAGCTCACCGCATTATAGAAGCAATGGGTGATTCTGTGAAAGGAAAAACAATTGCTGTTCTTGGCGTTACTTTCAAACCAAATACAGATGATATGCGCGAAAGTCCTAGCTTAGATATTATCCCAACTCTTCAAAGCAAAGGTGCCAAAATAAATGTGTTTGATCCTCAGGGAAAAAAAGAAGGTTTTTCCTTATTACCAGGAGTAGAATGGTGTTCAAATCCTTACTCTGCAATAGAAGGAGCTGATTCTCTCGTCGTTATTACAGAATGGAATGAATTTGAAGCATTAGATTTTGCCCGCATTAAACAATTACTTAAGAATCCTGTAGTTGTTGATTTGCGCAATATTTATCATCCTCAAGAGATGGAAAAAGCGGGATTTTCTTATTATTCTATCGGTCGCCCTTCCGTGACATCTCTGCAAAATTCTCTGGTTAAAGCAGCTTAGAAAATAGGTGTTTTCTTGAAAAAAAAAATTTTTAGAGCCTATGATATCCGAGGAATTGTAGATGAAGAATTATCAGAAAAAGATGCATGGAACATCGGAAAAAGCTTTGGAAGCATCGCCAAAGATCACAATAAGATTCCCAAAATTGCGGTTGGTTATGATGGGAGACTAAGCTCCCCAGCTCTTAAATGTTCTTTAATTGAAGGGCTTCTAAGTACAGGGGTAAAAGTTCTCGAAATTGGTTTAGGCCCCTCTCCTATGCTTTATTATGCAAGTCATTTTCTTAAATGTGATGCAGCTATCATGGTTACCGGCTCTCATAATCCTTTAAATCATAATGGATTTAAGCTTGTTTTTGAAAATAAACCATTCTTTGGCTCTCAAATTCAAGTTTTAGAAGATAGAATTATTGAAAGTGATTTTCACACAGGCAAAGGAACCTTAGAAATTCATGACATAAAAAATGATTATCTTTCATATCTCTTGAGCGATTTTCTAACTTATTATTCTCAAGGAAAATCCCTCAAAATTGCATGGGATGTTGGCAATGGAGCAACAGGAGAAATTTTAAGACTCCTTATCCAAAAAATCCCTGGAGAGCATATTCTACTAAATGAAACAATAGATGGAAATTTTCCAGCTCATGGGCCTGACCCGACAGAAGCAAAGAATCTTATTCAGCTTCAACAAACAGTTTTGAAAAAAAAATGTGATGTCGGAATTGCTTTCGATGGCGACGGTGATCGTATTGGAGTAGTCGATGATCAAGGTGAAATCATTTGGGGAGATCAATTACTCAAGCTTTATGCTGAGGAAATACTCTTAGAACATCCAGGTGCGACTATTATTGCAGATATAAAAGCAAGTCAAAGCCTATTTGATTATGTGAATAGTCTAGGTGGAAAAGGTCTAATGTGGGCAACGGGTCATTCTTTAATCAAAGCTAAGATGTCAGAAACCAAATCGTTATTAGCAGGCGAAATGAGTGGGCACATTTTTTTTGCAGATCGACATTTTGGATATGATGATGCCCTTTATGCAGCTTTACGTCTTATAGGAATTTTAGGAAAATATACTCAGAACTTGAATTCTTGGCATAAAAAATTTCCTACGATTTTTAATACACCAGAAATCCGCATCGATTGTTCTCAGCAAGATAAATTTAATGTAATTGAGACAATAAAAGCAAAACTAAAACATCAGCACCAAACTTATTGTGATTTAGACGGGGTTCGGGTGACCGAAAAGCATGGATGGTGGCTTTTACGAGCTTCTCATACTCAAGAGGCAATTGTTGCTAGAATTGAGGCGGATAGCTTAAAAGATCTCAATCAATTAAAAGAAAAAGTTGAAGGCTATCTTTATCAATTTAATTTAACTCTTAGTGAAAATTCAGCATAACGTTAACTATTCATGATTTTGTTCTTCTATGGGAGCAGATTCTAACGCAATACTTTGAGAAGAATAAGATTGATTTAAAACGTCTGAAGATAATAATTGCGCTTTTTTAAGAGCTTCTGTGTAGTGGGAAGTTGTCAATTGCAATTGCTTAAAAGCTTCAATCAAATCATTACAATTTTTTGCAGCTCTCCCCATCATTTCGTGGAAATCCTTTTGTTTTTCTTTGGGAATTGAAAATCTTTGCTGCCATAGATGATCAATTTCTTGTCGGCATGTAGATGAAGCTTGTTGATATATTTCTGAAGTTAAAGGGGACAGTTCTGCCGAAGAAATATTTGATAAGGGAGGAGATGTTTCAGGTTCCTCTGTTGAGACACAACCAGAAGTACATAATAACACTGAAAAAATATATAAATATTGCTTAGAATTCATCCTCATAACCTTTAAAAATTTATCATAAAAATAAACGTAAATTAAAACTCTTGAGATGTAAATTCTGCTTTTTTCAAGATGAGCCATTCTAACCAAGATCTGGCAGCATATCCCTCTGGATCTTGGACATAGTCATAAAATTTTTCAAGGATAGCCAGCCTTTTGAGAGCACCTTTAGTCGCCCATTTATCATCTTCTAGATATGATATTTCCTGAAGATTTTTAACTCCCGATAATGCATGCCTTGCAATAATATCATTAAATTTTACATGTCGCCCATTCCGAATGATGTCATACATTACGAGGAATGTGGTTGTTCTCCCGCTACCTCCACGGCAGTGAAAATGTAGCCATGCTCCTTCAGGAAGAGTTTTAATAAAGTTCACAAATTGATTGATCACCTTATCATCTGGCCTCCAACGATCAAGTACAGGAAATCTTAAGTATTCAAGACCTAAACTTTTGATAAGTTTCTCTTCTGTTTCAGCTGTTTTAATCTCAATAGAAGAGTAAGAAACTCTCTTGCAAAGATGGTTATTCGAGATCTTTTGAAAATTGCAAACAGAAGTTTTCTGAAGACTCATAAGTTGTTGAAAAAGACTGATCTCAAGATTGTTAATAAAAGAATCTTTTTGTCCTTTATTAGCCCAATTTCTTTCGCCATACCAACTGATAGCGGCGCCATTAAGAAATCCGTGAGATTCTTGACGAAGATCAATGATATAAACTTTTCCTTGCATGGAAGGTAGTGCAGCCAAAATATTTTTTCTTGAAAATTGAGCACTCCCTGAAACTTTTAGTTCTTTATATCCTTTAAATGACGGTAACATTCGATGAGTTTTTAGATAAAGTTCTCGTTTCTCTTGAGAAATAGGCATAGATGTTGCTCTAAATCTATGAGGCAATGTAAAACTGTCTTTTGCATCTAAAACGAGAAGATTATCATGTGTGTAGGTTGTGAGATATGATGAGGGTATTATCTTCATTGTGGAAAAACTAGGACCTCCTATTAATCCATAACTTAACAGCATGATATAGTGTAATTTTTTATTAAACAACATCCTTAGTCCCTAGAAAGAATATAAGCAGACAGTTTGTCTTATTCTTTACACTTCAAGGTATTTTAAGTATTAAAAATGAAGAATGATTTAACGAAAATGGCTTGTTATGAATAATTCCTACCTCGAAAAAGCAGCCTATCTTCTCCAACAAGGACATTTAGTCGCTATTCCAACCGAAACGGTTTATGGGTTAGCAGCAAATGCGTTGTCGGATCAAGCTGTTGCGAAAATTTACGCCTTAAAGCAACGCCCCAATTTTAATCCTTTGATTATTCATTGTAAAGATCTGGAGGCAGCCCAAAATATAGGCGTTTTTAATAAGAATGCTTTAAAACTAGCCCAAACATTTTGGCCGGGACCTTTAACCATTGTTCTTCCCTTAAATCCAAATATACCAGTGTCTAAATTAGCCACAGCGGGTTTAAAGACAGTTGCTTTACGAGTTCCGGCTCATCCAATTGCTCTAAAAGTTTTAGAATTATCAGGAATACCTCTTGCCGCACCTAGTGCCAATCCCTCAGAATCAATTAGCCCAACATCCGCTTTTCATGTCGAGAACGCTTTTAAGCATACCAATGGGCTTTCCATGATAATTGACGGAGGCTCTTGTGAAGTGGGGCTTGAATCAACCATTATTGATTTATCTGGAGAAACACCAACATTATTAAGACCTGGCAAAATAACCCGAGAAGATATAAAACCTTTTATCAATAATCTTTCTGAGATTGATCTAACCTCAGAGCGACCTAGTGCACCGGGTCAACTTAAGCGGCATTATGCGCCCTCAATTTCTTTGAAAATGAATATAAACGAAGTGACCGAACATCAGGCTCTCTTAGCTTTTGGTCCTTCGCCTTGTCTTGGGGCTAAAAAGACGCTTAATTTAAGCCCAACAGCAGACCTTATCGAAGCGGCGGCAAATCTTTTCTCCATGCTTCATGAATTAGATAAGGCTGAGTTTGAGAGCATTGCAGTTATGCCAATCCCTCAGCACGGGATTGGAATTGCGATTAATGATCGTCTTACCCGAGCAGCTTCGTCTTAAATTATTTTTTTAAAGCTATGGATGAAGGAGGAGTTGTCAATTCCTTAAGCTTACTGCTTAACTGCTCTAGCATTTCTGGCTCGATTCCCTCTTCTTTTCCAATAGCCCAATCAAGTACCTTTGAAAGATTATTATGCATCAATTTTATCATAAGATTGAAATCTCGATTGAGAGCATTAAAAGAGACAGGCTTTCCTAAGGCATCCTTTAATTGATCGTCCATACTGTTCATGTAATTTGCATAGGCTTTGAAATAGATATCAACAATCTCTGTTCTTTTTTCGAGTTGTTGTTCCTTTTGTGCTCCTTCTTTTTTTAAAAGAGGGAAGTATAGACCTTGAGCTAATTGCATGAGAATATCTTTAGTTCCAATATGCTCACGAATTATAACGTCGCGAGATTTTTTCGTGTCTTCAAGCATTGTTGTAAAATATTTTTCGAGCTCAGTATTTTCTAAAGTTTTCTCCATGGACCAGTTGACCGCAGGCAGTCGGAAGTTGTGTTTCTGCACGATTTACTGTCATCCGGAAAAAACTTACAGGATCACCTAATTCTTGAGCTCGTTGTTTTGGGTCTGTAAGTGAAGCGACTTGGTTTTTCTTTTGATTTATATTTTCGATAGAAGCTTTTAAATCCTCAAGCATTGGCTTGACAACAAGCTCAATTCGCTCATTTGAATTATTTTTCTTGGCGAGCTTAAGCGTATTTTCATATAATGTATTCGCCGTTTGCAATAATGTCTCAAGTTCTCCTTCTGGGTCTTTAATCGTAACAAAAGAAGCTTTAGTCACTGGAGAACTTAAAATTATATCATTCTTTGACGAAGAACTTTTTCTTTTGGATCTCTCTCGTTTTGGAGAAGGAGAATTAGAATTGCTTGTTCCTGGGGATGATGGAGTTGAAGAAGTTGCAATTTCATCTTGGCTATATCTCGAAAGACTAGGAGAAGAACTTCGCGAACTTAAAGGATCAATATTTGAAGAAGTCGCAGTATAGCTGAATCCTCTTGATCGTAGCGCTGCTGTACTTGATGGACTTTGCGAGACAGTATCTTGTTTTTTGGGCTTTCTGAACGAGCAGATTGGGGTTTATCTCCAATTATATCTTTTTTCTTAAAAGATAGAGATAAAGAAATTTTTCCCTTTCCTTTAGCCGAATCAGTTGAAGGATCAGAAGTTGTCGACTTTGGTGGAGGTGATGTCTCAGGAGAAGGTAATGGCATCGGGATTGTAGAACCAAAAGCTTTTATCATTGCTTGAACATTAGGCCTCTTTTCTTCTTCAGAAGAATCATCACTGGCAAAAGTCAAACAGTTCACACTTAAGGACAATAATAAAGAATATGAAATCAAATTTTCATAAGCGTACACGAACTCCACGTTGTAATTTGGTCACTATAACAGGTTGATTGCAAAAACGGCACAGACCTAAATGGCAAATTTATTTCCTAAATGACATGCTACATTTTAGAGGAGATTTTCAAGTGAAAATAATTACACAAAGAGAATATAGACTTTAAGACTTATTCTCAGTTATAAGAAAATTATGTTAATTCCATTTGTAAAAATGCATGGGCTTGGGAACGATTTTGTGATTCTCGAGCGCACTCAACTTCTTCCTATGCTTGAAACAAAGCATATAAAGCTTATCTGTGATCGCCGTTTTGGGATTGGGTGTGATCAGCTTATCATTACCGAACCTTCTGCAACGGCTGATATTTTTATGCATATCTATAATGCTGATGGCAGTGAAGCTGGGGCTTGTGGTAATGCGACGCGTTGTTTGGGATATTTATTGACGCAACAAGATCAAAAAAATACCCATACAATTCAAACAATTAGCGGATATCTTGAAGCTGAAACGTTCGAAAATGGAAACGTTAAAGTCGATTTTGGTCCTCCTAGTCTGAAGTGGCAAGATATTCCTCTCGCTGAAGACGTTGATACGTTAAATTTACCTATCGACTATAATGGGCTGCAGAACCCAGTAGCTGTCAGTGTGGGTAATCCGCATATGGTCTTCTTTGTGTATGATGTTGAAAGTGTTGATCTTAAAAAACTTGGTGGAACTCTCACCCGTCATCCTCTTTATGTAGAAGGCGCAAATGTCGAAATTGTTGAGATTTTAGGAGAGCATACATTACGCTTACGTGTCTATGAACGGGGGGTGGGAATTACCCCTGCCTGTGGGACAGGGGCTGCCGCTAGTGTTGTTGCTGCCAAACATCGAGGCCATATAAAAACGCCGACAAAAGTGATCTTAGATGGTGGTGAATTATTAATTGATTATCAAGAAACCGTTACAATGTCTGGACTTGTCACTTTAACATTTCAAGGGCAACTTAATTCTGCACTTCTTCAGGATATTACCTAAAATGAGCCAACACGAAGCTGAACTGATAACGTTTGGATGTCGGCTCAATGCTTATGAATCAGAAGTCATGCGCTCACATGCCCGAGCTCAAGGACTTGAGAATGCCATCATTATCAATACTTGTTCTGTAACGAATGAAGCCGAACGACAAGCTCGCCAAGCAATCCGCAAGGCTCGAAAAGAGAACCCCACAGCAATGATCATCGTCACAGGATGCAGTGCCCAACAAAATCCTGACCTTTACAGTCAAATGCCAGAAGTAGATCGCGTGTTGGGCAACCATGAAAAAATGCAAGTTGAAAGCTTCTCCCCTCTCCTTTCAACTAAAATCCTACTTTCTGATATTATGCAGGTGAGAGAAACGGCTATTCATTTAGTCTCTGGCTTTGAAAATCATGTTCGAGCTTTCATCGAAATCCAAAATGGTTGTGATCATCGATGTACTTTTTGCTCAATCCCTTTTGGGCGTGGTCCGAACCGCAGTATTCCTATTGCAGAAATTGTACGCCAAATTAAGCACCTCGTGACTCAAGGGTGTAAAGAAGTTGTCTTTACAGGCGTTGACATCACGGGGTATGGCGCAGATCTTCCAGGGAAACCCACATTAGCTCAGATGATTAAACGTACTCTTTCGCAAGTTCCAAAACTTGAACGTTTGCGATTATCCTCTCTGGATCCTATTGAAATTGATCCAGATCTTATTGCGCTGTTCGGAACAGAACCAAGACTTATGCCTCATGTGCATCTTAGTTTGCAAGCCGGTGATAATATGATTCTCAAGAGAATGAAACGTCGCCATTTACGAGAAGATGCTCTTGATGTGTGCAAACGATTAAGAGCTATTCGGCAAGATATCATTTTTGGGGCGGATTTTATTGCAGGCTTCCCTACTGAGACTGAAGAAATGTTTAAAAATACTCTTAATATCGTGGAAGAATGCGATATTTCATATCTTCATGTTTTTCCTTATTCAGCCCGCCGAGGCACACCAGCAGCAAGAATGCCTCAAGTTCCCAAAGAAATTATTAAAACGCGTGCGTCTACCCTCCGAGAGATGGGAAAAAAAAGACTTCATGAATTCCTGCAAATGCAACTGAACCGTTCCCTTAATGTTTTAGTAGAGCGTAATTTTAAGGGACATACGGATCACTTTGCTCCCGTCCAATTAGTAGGAGATCATTTAGATGATAATTGGGTTGGGAAAATTATTCCGGTTAAAGTTATTGAGGTAACTTCAAATAAACTTAAGGCAATAGCGAATGGCTGAAGAAATTTCTACTAAAGGATGGCTTTCTAAATTAAAGGAAGGTTTAAAAAGAACTTCGACTAAAATAACAGGAGGTCTTGAAGCAATTCTTGTCAAAAAAAAGCTTGATAAGGACATGCTTGAAGAGATTGAAGACCTTTTATTGTCTACAGATCTAGGCGTGACAACGACCAAAAAACTCATCAATAATCTTGAGAAAAATCGTTTTAATCAAGAGATCACAAGTGATGAGATTAAGAATTTTTTAGCTGAAGAGATTTCTAAAAGCCTCTCACCTTTTAGCTCTCCTCTCTTATTGGATGAAACTTCTTTTCCTCATGTTGTTTTAGTCGTTGGAATTAATGGCAGCGGAAAAACAACAACAATTGGAAAATTAGCTCATTTTTGGAAAAACCAAGGGAAAAAAGTTCGCTTGGTTGCGGGAGATACTTTTCGGGCTGCAGCGGTTGAGCAGTTAAACATATGGGGAAATCGTCTTGAAATCCCTGTTGAAACAAGTAAAAATAATGGAGATCCAGCAGGCTTAGCCCATGAAGCTCTTCAAAAATCTATTCAAGAAAAAGATGATTTATTGATGATTGATACAGCAGGTCGGCTTCATAATAAAGAAGATTTGATGGCAGAACTTGCTAAAATAATTCGTGTATTGAAGAAGTTAGTCCCTGAAGCTCCTCATAGTGTGATATTAGTGCTAGATGCAACAATTGGCCAAAATGCTTTAGCCCAAGCTGAAACATTTAAGAAAATTGCAGGAATTACAGGTCTCATTGTGACAAAACTTGATGGGACAGCGAAAGGTGGAGTCCTTGTTGCTCTTGCTGAAAAATTCCAACTTCCTATTCATGCAATTGGGGTTGGAGAAGATGTTGAAGACTTGAAGCCTTTTGAGCCTCAAGCCTTTGCGAGTAGTCTGGTTGGACTTTAATTAATCGTCCCGGTATACTTTTTCTTCACGCTCATGACGCTCTTGAGCTTCTAAGCTTAATGTTGCTATAGGACGTGCTTCAAGCCTTTGCAGTCCGATAGGCTCACCTGTTTCTTCACAAAAACCATAGCTCCCGTCTTCAATTCGCATAAGAGCTTCATCGATTTTATTGATTAATTTACGTTCCCTATCTCTTGTCCTTAGCTCAATAGCACGGTCAGTTTCAGCTGATGCTCTATCCGCAACGTCAGGTTCTGGATGTGTTTCTTCTTGAAGATGTTGAATTGTTTCCACTGAATCGCGAAGAAGCTCATTTTTCCAATCATGCAATTTCTTCCGAAAATATTCAAGGTGCTCAAGGCACATATATTTTTCAGATTCTGTGGGCTTATATCCTGAAGGCAACATAATATGCTTAGCTGCTTTCTCATTTACCCCTAGTATTGTCATTTGTCTCTCCCATTCAAAACTAGAACTACTTTATATCATTTTAGATAATTCATGAAAATAAATAAAATAGAATTATTGTATCGTTCTCTTTTTAGAAACATTTTTATCAGAAAAATAATCATTTGATATGCGTAAACATTTGATATGCGCGGAAATTACGAAATTTTTAAATTTCAAAATCTTTCCCCTTGGCTAATCTCCTTTCGATTTGTACAGTATGTAAAACTATGAAAGAGGAATTCTAACTGATGTCGCTTAATCAAGAAAAAAAAGATGAAATTTCAGAGCTTTTACAGCAAACAGCTTCCACACGGCGCGCAACAGTTCCCACTTTAGAAGAGATCTTATATCAACCTTTTCCTGTGTTAGATCATGGCTTTGTCCGAGTGATTGACTATATGGGAGATGATCCAGCAATAGTTCAAGCGGCTCGAGTTTCATATGGTAAAGGGACGAAACAAATTCAACAAGATAAAGGACTCATTAATTATTTAATGCGTCATCGCCATACGACTCCTTTTGAAATGTGTGAAATTAAGTATCATATAAAGCTTCCTATTTTTGTAGCCAGACAATGGATTAGACACCGCACAGCAAATATTAATGAATATTCTGCCCGTTATTCCATCCTTGGAAAAGAATACTATATTCCTCGAGCTGAAGACCTTTCTGTCCAATCTACCACCAATAGGCAAGGACGCGGCACAGCAATGTCTATGGAGGAATCTGCAAATGTTTTGGATCTACTCCGAAAAGATGCTGAATTAGTATATGAACATTATGAAGATATGCTTAATCAAGACCAAGAAGGAAATATTCTTGATCCCAATCGCTCAGGTTTAACCCGCGAACTTGCACGCATGAATTTAACTTTAAATTACTATACAGAATGGTACTGGAAGATCGATTTACATAATCTGTTACATTTCACGAGCTTACGCGGAGATCCACACGCACAATATGAAATTAGGGCGTATGTAGATATTTTATTAGATACGATTAAAAGATGGGTTCCTTTTGCGCATGATGCTTTTGTCGAGTATCGACTTGAAGGCGCTCATATTTCACGCACAGGACGGTTACTCCTTAAACGGCTTCTTCAAGGTGAGAAAGTAACACAATTAACTTCTGGTTTATCTCAAAGAGAATGGAAAGAATTTATTGCGCTTTTTGATTTACATTATCTCGAAAACAGTGCTAGCTAAAGAATATATATTATAATGTTAGGGTACGAAATGGTTAAAGTCACACATAGAACTGTTTTACAATTAGCCGAGAACGATGCTGCAATTGTTTTGAAAGAAGATGGCACTCTCGAAGCTTCTATGCCTGAAATAAATTCAGAAAACGTCCCTGAAAATGTGCTGACTGGAGCAGCAATTCTTTACGCTTTGAATAATCCAGATATTTGCCAGCTTATTTTTAAAAATTTTGCTGAGCAATGTAAAAATAATTCTTAGATAATATCAAAATCCTACGCTAATAATAGTTTCTGTTAAGGAAACTCCTATTAAAAATAGGCCCTTATAATTATACAGATGTCTTTTATGTTTTTATTTCTTAAGCTTCTAATAAAAAATAATAATCAAGCAATAAAAATAATACTGGCTTGTTTTATATTATTTTTAGTTCCGAAGAGTATTGCTCAAGATCCCGCGCTACATTCATACATCGTTAAAAAAATCCTTCCTCAAACTTATCGTATTAAAAAATTCCAGTGGCACAAAGAAAAATACTGGCTCAAAAAAACAACCATAAATAAAGATTTTTGGCTCTATCGATTTGGGCGTAATCTTGGCGCTAATATTATCCCTATAGTTTTTTTAAAACCAACTCCCTATGGAGATAAAAACCCATTAGAGTTAGAAAAAGAGCGTTTATTAGAATGTGAAAAACGCAATGTCAATTGTCCTCGCCTTATTGATTCAGGAACTGACTGGTTTGTTACAACTGATGCAGGTATAACTGCTGAACAATATTTAAAAGGGCTTCCTTTATCTCAAAGAATTGAATTTACCTTAAAACTAATCAGAACTATTCTTCATAATCAAGATAAAGGCTTTTTCCATGGACGATATTACTTGCGTGATATGCTTGTATCTCCAACAGGAAAAATTTTTGTATTTGATATCGAAGAAAACCCTCTTGATATCATGGATGTTACGAATGCTAAAGCTAGAGAAATATTTCATTTCATTGTATCCATTTCTACAATTCTAAATGATAATGAAATGATGCAATTAGGGTTTTGGTTAAATAAGCATCTTGATAAAGAAACAAAAAAAAGCTTACTGATTTTCGAACACTATAAAAAAACTCTTAAATTTCTTGTTTTTTTTAAGAATTACATCGGAAGAGACCCTGCTCGTTTTCTCCATGCGGCATTATTTATTATAAGTTATTTGGACATACAAAAATAAGCTTACAATAAGTGTTTTTACAGATCCCTCTGCTTCAAGGATCAAAGCCTTATCTTAATGATTGATAAACAATGGCACCTCAGTTTTATTCATCAGTGTTTTTGTGCAAGAGCCAAATAGAGTTTCACTTAAAATATTATGGCTGAATGCCCCCATTACAATCAAAGAAGGATTTATTTGAGATATAAGTTCTAAAATATGAGGAGCAGGATTATCATCTGATATAACAACATGAGGTTTAAGTTTAACATCATATAAATTACTTAAATTAATAGCCTGATTAAGAGTTTCTTGAGCTTGTTCTGGAGTTGGTTTTACAGTGACAACATGCACTTCATTTCCTTTAGCCAATCCTAATAAAAGAAACATATGCAATGCTTTGGAAGCGTGAACACTACCATCATAAGCAATAATAACTCGTTTACCTTCTTTAAAATTCTCAGGCACAATAATAATAGGTCGTGGATTATCACGAGCAATGTGTCTAACAGTTAAATCGTTGTCTTGTTCTAAGGAAAAGTGGAAATCCGTTGTTTTTCCTAAAATGATAATATCACCTTCATAGGAAGCACGTTCAATTTCAGAAACAGGGAAACCTTCATATTCGTAGGCTTCTGCCTTAATATCTTCTTGCTCTGCTTTAAGTTTAAATTGCGCAAGAAGCTCATGCAAATGCCCTTCAGCTTCCTTGATAACAACCTCGTCTCTATAGATTTTAAAGGCAGATCCCCCTAAAGGTTCTGGCTGTGCTGCAGTTAACCAAGGAGTATCTAAAACAGCAATCGCTGTAAGAAGTGCCTTATGTTCTTTTGCTAATTTAATCGCATAATCGCGCGCATTAAGACTTGGTTTAGAGCCATCTAAAGCTAGAATAATTTTTTTTATCATTTCTTTCCTCCCCTTTTTTATACTTTATTCTAGTATAGCTATTTATTTTTCGAGGAGCAAGAAATAACCCCCACTAACGAGAGTGGAGGTTTGGTATTAAGCGGCTTCCATAAGACCAATGACGCGGTAAATCATTTGGATCTTATCATTTGAGAAATTAAGTTTTTGAGTCGTAAGTTGATTGTTTTGAGTCAATTCTACTGTACGAACGATACAATGATCTGTTTCATCATTTGTTTGCTGCCACCCTTCAAATTCCCCTAAAATAACTTCTCCTTCTTGAGTAATCAATAAGACTGAACATTGAGGAGATAAAGGTCTAGTTGGATGGGCAAAAATATGATCTCCAGATCTATATCTTGGTCCAAAATTATTATTTGCCATATCTAAACAAAAGGACATCGCTCCGGCAATACCAATAAGTTCATGTGGACGCGAAATCCATTCTTGTGGATTTTCAAGATCGATAAAATTCTTAGAATTTTTATGAATTACCTTATAAAGTGGTAAGTCTGGAGCTGAAAAGCGTGCAGATGATGTTGAATCATTCGCTTCACTATTTTCATTTTGTATCCGAGACATCATTACAAATTTGCTGCTTTGCGCATCTGTTAAAAGAAGATCACCAGGATGGCAAGACAACACATGAGCAAGGCGTTGTAAAATATCTGCATTTAAACGTCGCGTCCCACTTTCGAGACGCGAAAGATAAGAGGGTGAAAGCTTTGTTAAATCAGCAAGTTCTTCTAAAGTATACCCTCTTTGTAATCTAAGATCACGAAGAGGATGCTTTGAACGTTTGCGTTTTCTTGTTAGCAATTTATTGGGAGCAGTCCGTCCAAAAGGTTGTGCAGAACCCATAAAATGAATGTTTTGAGTTTGCAATTCTGTATTTACGGCTTTTTGACTTCCAGAAGCTTTCTTATAATTTTCAGAAATATTGCCAAATTGTGAGTATTTTTTTACAGTCATTCTTATCCCTTTCCCCTTAATCTTCCCTAAGATTTTTAAATACCTATAGCTTTACATTATTGTCTATAATTTTTCCAAAGAAAAATAAAAATTGACATTTACATGACCTTTTTGGCATTAAAATAGCCATGTGTTTTTTGTATACCTTATATGCGTAAAATACATAAAGGCGCAAGAACCTTTTTAAAATAAATATAAAAAATATAAACAGTGGGGCTATGGGAGGAAAATAATGCCTAAAAATCAAGACAAAAGGGCTTGGAGTATCCAAGAAATTGAATATCTTAAAGTTGGTTTTCAAATGAGTACACGATTGAAAATCATGGCTAAAGTTCTTAAGAGGAGTGAAACATCTATCAATAAAGCGCTCTCGCGCTTTGGGATTCGCCCTTATGGACTCAAGGGAAGAATTAAAAATAACAAACGGATCATTCCTTGCCTATCAGTAGAAACTTATCAGCAAACTATCGATAAACATTGTCAAGAATTAGAACCTAGTCGCTCTTTCCAATTAGAAAAAAAACAAGACCACGTTTTAAAGGATGATAAACCTATAAAAGAAAAAGATAAAACACTTTTAGAATCTTCCTTAGACTCTCCTTGTTTAAATCAAAAGACGAACGACATAAATTTTCATAATAATTGGATTGACTTTGAATCTGCTGTAAATTTATTGCAAGATATAGGAGATCGCGTAAATTATTCAGATAAAGAATTCAGGAGGAAAACCATTTTTATTAATGGAAAACCTTTTACGGCACAACAAATGCTTCTTCGTTTAAACCGATTGAGAGTACAGTCTGGGCTGGATCCTGTTTACATTACGAATATTACCGAATTCTGAAGAAGGGGAAATTTTTAAGGATGAAAAATATTCAAGTATTTTTAGGGGAGAATTAAGTGGAAGTCCCCTCTTTTGAACGACCGCAAATTCCCAATTTTGGAGCCGGCCCCTGTGCTAAGCCTCCTGGATGGGCGCTAGAACACCTTAAAAATGGGCTTATTGCAAGATCTCATCGTTCTGTAAAAGGTGTGGAACGCATCCAAGAAGTCTTAAGCTTACTTCGTGCCGTTCTTAACATCCCTGAAAATTATAAAGTAGCACTTGTTTCTGGGTCAGCGACAGGAGCCACTGAAACTTTATTTTGGAATTTGCTGGGTAAAAAGAAAGTTCAAGCTCATGCGTGGGATATTTTTGGTCATCGTTGGGCTCATGATGTAAAAAATTCCTTAAAAATAAATGATTTTACGCTATTAGAATTAGATTCTGAGGGTTTACCTCAACTTACACAAACAAACTTTGAACATGATATCATATTTACTTTAAATGCGAGCACGAGTGGAATTATCGCGTCAAATAGTTCATGGATTAGCCCCACTCGTGAAGGGTTAACCCTATGCGATGCAACATCAGCAGCCTTTGCGGTCCCTCTTCCGTGGGAATTTTTAGATGCAACTGCTTTTTCATTCCAAAAAGGCCTTGGAAGTGAAGCCGGCGTAGGGGTTATTGTCTTAAGTCCTCGGGCCATCGAGCGCCTGGAAGGATATACTCCACCGTGGCCTATTCCCTATCTTTTTCGTTTAACAACAGATAAAGGCGAATTTAACGAAAAGCTCTTTGACGGTTTTTTGCTTAATACTCCTTCAATGTTACTTATTGAAGATATTTTACAAGCTCTTAAATGGGCTCAAACTTTAGGAAACCAAGAGGCCCTTTATCAAAAAACTCTTGAGAATTATAAAGTTATTAAAGAGTGGCTAGGAACTGTTTCGTGGATCCAGTTTTTAGTCCCCTTCGAAGAATATAGATCTCCCTCAACCGTATGTTTAGAAATTACGGCGCCTTGGTTTAAAGCGTTAGCTCACGATTCTCAATGGGCGTGGATTAAGGAATTTTGCAATCTTTTAGCAGCGCAGAACGTTGCCTTTGATATTCAAAATCATATATCAGCAGCCCCAGCTTTAAGAATTTGGTGCGGCCCTACTGTTGAAGCTGAAGATTTAGAAAAATTAATGCCTTGGCTTGAATGGGCTTATCATCACTTAAAAAAATAAAAGCCCCAAAATCAGGGCTTTTATTATGGTCGGAACAAATCCTGTAAGTATTATTCAGCTGCAGCAGGTGCTTGCTCTTCTACTTGAGGGTGCGCTTCAGCTACTGGTGCTTCTTTTTGTTCTGCTGGAGCTTTTTTTGCTTTTACAGCCGCATAAGCCGCAGTACCAACAGCGACGACACCAGCTTGTACTCTTGGGTCTTTTGCAACTTTAACAGCAGCTGAAGCGCCTTTTTTAACAGCAGTTTTAAAGCTACTCCAAATACCTGCATCAGCTTGAGGAGCCTCAGATAATAAAGCAATAGATAAAGCGATTGAACTGATTAAAGTATTTTTTGCATAATTCTTTTTCATTGTTACTCTCCTGTTTATTAATTTTGAATCTATCCAATTATTATTCTAATGAAGAATCGTTAAAAAAAGCCTAATAGAAGAAAGAATTAACAGTCTATAGTTTTGGTGGCGCTTTCCTTGTTTTCAGAGAAAGGATGTGATAGCAAGAAAGAGTCGTATATTTTAGGAAAAAAATGACTGAAAATTCCACACAATATTTAGTTTTAGCGAGAAAATATAGACCCACGACGTTTGCAGATCTGATTGGGCAAGATACTCTTGTGCGTGTTTTGGGAAATGGCATCAAGCAAAATCGTCTTCCTCATGCCTTTATTTTGACAGGAATTCGAGGAACAGGAAAAACAACGACAGCCAGAATTATTGCGCGCGCTCTTAATTGTATTGGCCTTGATGGAAAAGGAAACCCTACTCCCTCCCCTTGTGGGGCTTGCGAACATTGTCGAGCTATTTCAGAAGATCGCCATATCGACGTTATTGAAATGGATGCAGCAAGTCGAACTGGTATTGATGATATTAGAGAAGTCATTGAAGCTTCTCGTTACCGGGCTGTTTCAGCGCGTTATAAAGTTTATATTATCGATGAAGTGCATATGCTTTCAAAAAATGCCTTCAATGCGCTTCTAAAAACTCTTGAAGAGCCCCCTTCTCACGTTAAATTTATTTTTGCGACGACAGAAATCCGTAAAATTCCAGATACGATTCTATCGCGCTGCATGCGTTTTGATTTAAAACGAATTGATGAAGAAACGCTAAAAACCCTTTTCAATAAAATTACTCTCCTTGAAGGCAAAACTATTGAAGAAGAAGCCCTTAATCTGATTGCGCGTGCTGCCGATGGCTCCGCCAGAGATGGTCTTTCTATTTTAGATCAAGCCATCATGCTGTCAGAATCAGCAGTTACAGGCGAAAAAGTAAGAAAAATGCTGGGTCTTATGGATCAAACTTATTTGATTGATCTGGCTACAGCCCTCGTTCAAGGCGACACCAAAACAGCTTTAAATTTATTTCAGCAGCTAAATCAACAAGGGACAGAACCTCTGGTTGTCTTAAAAGATTTATTAAGTTTTATTCATTGGCTTAGTACGAAAAGTGTGACTCAAAATGCGTTGCCTTATCCTGGCCTTACAGACCAACAAACTGAAGAAAGCAATAAATTAGCGCAAAAACTGAACTTCCCTCTTCTAGTGCGTTTTTGGCAAAGTCTTATCAAAGGCATTCAAGAAGTTTCTCTAGCCCCCTTACCAGAACAAGCTGTTGAGATGGTCTTAATGAAGCTTTGCTATCTTAGCCATCTTCCAACACCTCAGGAAATTATTCAAAATTTAGGAAATCCTTCTCATAAAGGCCCTGAAATTCCCCCCCAAATTTCTGCAGCCCCCCTCATAAAGCCGGAAATCACCCAACCTGCTCCGCAGGCACCTCAGCCATCTTTCGTGCTTCCAAAAGATTTTAAAGAAGTGGTTGCTCTCTGCCAAAAACATCGAGAACCTTTGCTCGAAGGAATTTTGAGAAATGATGTTCATTTAGTCAGCTTTGAACTTGGTAAAATTTCTTTTTGTCTCTCTTCTCATGCCCCTAAAGATTTAGCCTCTCGCTTAAAATCTCATCTAAAAGATTGGACAGGGATTGAATGGGAAATTATAGTGCAAGAAAAAAGTGAAAACGTTTATCCTTCATTACAAGCTCAATACGAAATTGAACGTTCTACTATTCGAGAAACTCTCCTTAATGAGCCTTTAGTTAAAGCAGCTCAGAAGAGTTTTCCTGAATCACAAGTTGTATATGTTGATGATATCCCTAAGGAGAAGATGGAATGAAAAATATTGGCCAACTCATGAAACAAGCCCAAGAAATGCAAGCTCAAATGGCTTCAATGCAAGAACAATTAGGAGGAATTCATGTGGAAGGAAAAGCCGGCGGCGGAATGGTTGAAGTCACTTTAACTTGCAAAAATGACCTTAAAAAAGTGAAGATTGATCCTTCTTTATTGAATCCTGCTGAAGTCGAAATTTTAGAAGACCTTTTGATCGCTGCATTTAATGATGCCAAACAAAAGGCTGAAACACGTACGGCTGAAGAAATGTCTAAAATCACGTCAGGCTTAAAATTGCCAGGTGGCATGAGTCTTCCTTTTTAGATTTATACTTCGTTCATAGTAAACTTAATGAAAAAAGATAGTATTTTATGATTGGTTCTGAGCTTCAAACCCTTATACAATTATTAGCTAAACTACCTGGTTTAGGCCCACGTTCTGCAAGAAGGGTCTCTTTACACCTCCTAAAATACAAAACGGAGCTTATGATCCCTCTTTCAGAAGCGCTGCATACAGCAGCCCAAGCGCTCAAAACATGTGAAATTTGTGGGAACTTAGATACGCAGAATCCTTGTGCAATATGTGCGAATAACAATAGAGAGTTGGGTCTCTTATGTGTCGTTGAAAGCATTGCAGATTTGTGGGCCTTAGAACGGTCTGGCTCGTATAAAGGATACTACCACGTTTTAGGGGGAACACTTTCCGCTTTGGATGGTGTTGGGCCTGAACAACTAAAAATCCCGGCCCTCTTACAAAGAGTACAAAGTACTGGGATTCGAGAAATTATTCTTGCGCTTAACGCAACTGTTGAAGGCCAAACAACATCTTATTATCTAGCAGACGCTTTAAAAACAACCCAAGCCAAAATAACTGCACTCGCTCATGGTGTGCCATTAGGAGGCGAACTTGATTATCTTGATGATGGAACTTTAACTGCCGCATTGGGTGCAAGACGGCAATTATAAAAAATAATTCAAACGAGTAAAAAACTACCCATTCAACCGATCTCTAAGTTGTTTACCAGCTTTGAAAAAGGGGACAGATTTAGCTTCAACTTTCACGGATTGTCCTGTTCTTGGATTTCTACCAGAACGAGCTTGCCTTTTTCTTGTTGTGAAGACGCCAAAACCTCTAAGCTCTACACGAGAACCATTTGCTAAGGCGTTTGAAATTTCTTCTAATACAATTGTAACACTTCTTTCAGCTTGGGCTATAGTTAAAGAAGAATTTGCATTTAAAATGCGCTCAATAAGTTCGGAACGTGTCATTTTTCCCACCTCTCATTTAAAGACACAATAAGGGTGCCAAATACATAAGGCTACGTCAAGTGTTTAATCTTATTACATAAATTAAATAAAAAGGGTATGAAAAAATCTTATAATTTTAATTCAAGATCCGTGTTGATCTTCAACGACGATTCAAAATTACGTTTGCATCAATATAAAATGTTTTCTACAGAGAGCAATATAGCGTTCATTGCCACCAATTTCTACTTGTTCCCCTTCAAGAATAGGTATTCCTTGACTGTTAACTCTTTGATTCATTGTCGCTTTTCTACCACAATGGCAGATTGTTTTAAGTTCGGTTAGATATTCAGACAATGCTAAAAGATATTTACTTCCTTCAAAAGGCTCTCCCATGAAATCTGTTCTCAAGCCATAGGCTAAAACAGGAATATCAAGTTGATCTACAATCTGACAAAGCTGATGCACTTGGGCTTTTGTTAAGAAATGAGCCTCATCAATAAGGATACAATTTAGATTATCCATCCTACAGGCTTCGTTTTTTACATAGGTAAAAAAATTAAAATCATGGGAATAAACGATTGCAGGGCTTTTTAGGCCAATGCGAGAGGCAATCCATCCTTCTTGATAACGATGATCAAAATCTGGAGTGAATAGAATCGTTTGCATCCCTCTTTCACGGTAATTATAATCAGATTGAAGAAGAGTCGTTGTTTTTCCTGCATTCATCGCAGAATAATAAAAATGTAATTTAGCCATGGATACTCTTTCTTAGTCTTGTTTTCTTGCAACAATGGTAGGAGCCATTCCTTGACTATCATAAATGACATCTACAATGGAAAACCCAGCTTCTTCAAGGTGAGATTTTGTCTGCTCTTCTGTACGAAATGCTTGCCACTTAATATTTAAAATTTCTTTTAAAATAGCTTTTTGTTTCTGAAGAGCTTTTGGATCAAAATTCTTCCATGTAGATTCATCAGATAACGTTGGTGAAGGTGTGAAAAAGCTAATAATTAATATCCCATTTGAATGTAAGGCTTTATGAAATCCTTTATAGAGAAGGATTACCTTTTGATCATCATGTTCATATATGTTCAACCCATGGTTAACGATAAAATCATATTTCTCAAATTCACCTAAGTTCCATAGGTCTTTTTGATGAAAAGAAACAGCCCCTCTAAAACCATGTTTAGCAACATTTTGCTTGGCATAATTAATCGTTTCAGCATCAGAATCAATGCCAATGAGACGTATATTGCTTATATTTTTATAATCGAGTGATAAAAGAGTATCCATTAAACCGCAAGGAACAGCAGATAAGGCCATGTTATCTTTTAATCTTTTTTGTATTTCGGTCTGAAAAATAGCAAACGTTTCCCGAACAGCAAGCGATAAAGGCGCTTCATTGATCATCCAATTCTCTAAAGGATGTTTCAAATTCATATAAGGCGCATACATAATTGTATATGCTCGCCAATATCCCGTAAGGCCACGATTTACTAATAAAGAGCGGCCAAATTCAAATTCATTAAGTTGATAAAGTAACTCTAACATTTCCTCTAAGGGAAAAGTTAAATAACGTGCTTCCTTTAAAGCTTTCTCATATGGTTGAAGATCAACATTTCTGTGGAGCTGAGGATGAACAAAATTTACTTCCTGTAAAGCGTGACTATTTCTCATAAATTCTTTAACTAAAACTAAAATTAGGTTTTAACTTAATACAACTTCATTATTTGAAAATAATTTTTTTGAGGGTCATTATAATTAAGTTAAAATTTAATGCAAGTTTCTCTAAAAAACATATAAAATTACGAATTTCAAAAAATAAATAATTAAATAAGTAGAATTATTTATTTTCTAGTAATTTCCTAATCTCTTCACTAAGTTCAGCGCTTGTTTTGGGGCTGCACATTTGCTCTTTTTTTGAAGAACATTGCATGCTTGAAAATTGATTATCCGCGCTTAAGCTCACTTGTTCTTTGTGTGTTTCAGCTTTTAAAGGCGAGAAGGCCAATATAAAAATTAAAGTTAATAAGTAGTGCATCTAATCCCCCGTTAATTCCCCATTTCTTTTCAATTAAATTAACATGAGGGAAGTTAAAAATTTGCTAACATGAGAGGATTAAATTTAGTATATAATTTAACTATGAAAAATGTTTGTCGGATTTATACATTAGAGCCCTTAAAAAACAATCAACCTCTAGAGCTTGATAAAGATAAAACTCATTATCTCAAAAATGTTCTAAGAAAAGAACAGGGTGATTTTATAAGAATTTTCAATGGTCAAGACGGTGAATGGCTTTCAGAAATCATAGAATTTACTAAAAAATCATGCATTCTAGAAATAAAACAGAACTTAAAAGCTCAACCTCAAAAGCAAGACTTGAGATTGATTTTTGCCCCTTTAAAACAAGCCAGACTTAATTTCTTAATTGAAAAATCCGTTGAATTGGGAGTTACAGAACTTATCCCCATTCTTACAGAGCATACACATGTCCGTGAATTTAATAGAGATCGCATCAAGAATATTGTTATTGAAGCCGCAGAACAATGCGAAAGATTATGTCACCCCACCATTCATCCTTTAATAACTCTCCCTGTTTTTTTAAGCCAATGGCCCCTAGAAAAAATAGTATTTATGAGTGATGAACGGCTAAATTCTCCAAGTCTTATACAGCGAATTATAGGGCCTCTCTCCTCTCCTGACTTTTCCTTGCTTGTTGGCCCAGAAGGAGGCTTTAGTTCTCTAGAATTTGACTTATTTTCACGGTATAAATTCATTCAGTCTGTTAGTTTAGGACAAACAATTTTACGAGCAGAAACAGCTGCCATTGCAGGATTAGCTGTATGTCATATAGCCAGAGAAGCAGGAGTAATTAATGAAAAAGTTATTTAATACTTTTTTTGGTCTCACTTTTTTTTGTTTAATATTAAGTAGTTTCTCTTCTGTGCAAGCAGATATCTCTGACTTTGAGAATTTAAAACCAGATCAAAAACCAAAAGACCTTGAAACTGATGCTTTAGAAAAATTACTCAAAACACTTGAGAGCAAAAGTGCTCGTAAGGAATTCATTTCGCAACTTCGAACAATGATCGCCGCAAAAACAAAAGCTGAAAGTGAACCTGCGCCTTTAGCCCTTTCAAAAATCTCAGAGATAATTCATTCTATTTCAGAGAAGATTATTGAATTTTTGAGTGAATGTGAAAAGACTTTTGCGGAAATCCTCGCTCTTTTTAATGACTCATCTTATCGAAGCGAATTTATTTATGCCATTAAGGATATTTTTCTTATCTTGGGGCTTGGTATTATTATCAATAGAAGTATCCGTTGGATGGGATATTATGCGTATAAGCATCTAAATAATTCGTCCCATTTTACAAAACTTTCAAATAAAAAAATAAGGATTATTCAAAGAATAATAAGTGGTTTTGCGATTATAAGTATGACAATTGCAATGTTTACATTTGCTTCCAATTCCTCTCTTAAAGGCATGATGGTACCGATTACCTTTCTTTTAATGATATCCTTGGTAAGTTATGAATCTTCTCTTTTTCTTTTCCAGCTAATTTTTTCACCAAAATGGAAAGAACTTCGTTTAATTAAAATTAATGATTCTACAGCTCTTCTTAGTTATCGTTATTTGCGTTTAGTAACATTCTTGATGGTCGTTGGAATCACTCTCAGCGAACTTATTTTACTTTTAAAAGGTCCTACAATTTTTTACTCTTTTGTGATTAAAAGCATGCTTTTCATCGCTTGCTTTAAAACTTTATGGTTTATTTATGTGATGCGCAATCGTGTAAGCCAGTGGCTTTTACGGCAAGAGCAAAGTGTAAATCGACAAAAACCATTTTCCTCAACTGTTGCAAGAAGTTGGCATGTCTGGGCAAGCCTCTATGTATGTCTTTTTGGAATTACCACGTTTTTCCAAAGAATTAATAATGTCAAAACTGTTGCTTTTTCATTTATTGGTACGGCATTTTTAATTACAATTTCTTATGTTTTGGTCTTAAAGATTCCTAAATTTGTTCGGACATTTATGGGCCATGTGACACATCATTTACCTCACATAGCACCGAGAAAAGGTTTCTATACGATTTTCTTTTCCCTGCTTATTAGTTTGAGTATTATTTTTAGTCTTCTTTTCTTATCATTAGAAATATGGGATCTTGAAGTATTTGATTTCTTTTCTGAAATTGAAGGATTACCATCTGCGTTTTTAAATATTCTATTGATTTTTATCTTAAGCATTTTTGTATGGGAAACCAATGAATATATTATAGATCGACTTTTCAACCGTTCTGCTAAACATCAAAGAGGCACAGCTAAAAAACAGCGGCTTTTAACGATAAAACCTCTCGTTCAAAATACAACAAGGTTTATTTTATTTGCGCTGGTTGCTTTGATTATCTTTGCTGAACTTAATCTCGATATTACTCCCCTCTTAGCAGGTGTTGGTGTTATTGGTATCGCTTTCAGCTTCGGTAGCCAATCTTTAGTTAAAGATATCATCACAGGTATTTTCATTTTAGTTGAGGATACAATTAATGTGGGTGATATTGTTCAAATTGATGGTCAAAATGGGAATGTGGAAGCTATTTCTCTAAGAACAGTTCGATTACGTGATTCTGAAGGAAATCTCCATACAATTCCATTCAGCGGCATTACAAAAATTACGAATATGTCTAAGAATTTTTCCTATTATCTTTTTCAAATTGGAATTTCATATTCTGAAAATATCGATCGGGCTTTCGAAGCGATGAAAGAAGTCGATCTAGAATTGCGGCAAGATGCCCGTTATGACGCAATGATTTTAGAACCGTTGGAGATTATGGGCGTTGATAAATTCACCGAGACAGGTGTTATTCTTCAAGCACGAATTAAGACACTTCCTGACAAAAGTCGCTGGATTGTTGGGCGTGAATTTAATCGGCGTTTAAAAATTAACTTTAATCGACAAAAGATTGAATTTGCTTATGAACAAAAAGTTTATAAACTGATTCTCTCTCCAGAAATCCCTCTGATATCAAAAAGTTAATCACGCCAAAACTTGGGACTAAAAAGAATTAGGATCGTAATATATTCTAACCGTCCTACTAACATGCCAAGCATTAAAAGCCATTTTGCGCCTGTGGGTAAAGCCGCATAAGAACCGGTTTCTCCTAAAATGTCACCGAAACCTGTTCCCATATTATTGAGTACACTTAAGGAAGCAAAAAGACAGGTTAATAAATCCAATTCAAATAAAGAAAGGGATAAAGAAAGGATTCCTAAACAAGTGACGAATAACGCAAAAAAAGTAAAAACAGATAGAAAAATTCCCTCCGGAATGGGCTTTCCATTGTACATGGGAATGAAAACCCCATGAGGACGTCTTAGCTGAAGGATTTGAGTTTTTACAGTTGCATACATGACTTGAAAACGAAAGACTTTTATGCCGCCTGCTGTTGAACCTGTACAACCTCCGATCATTGAAAGAGCCAACATAATCATAATGGGGAAATTTCCCCACAAAGAATAATCTTGGGAATTGAATCCGGTTGTTGTCAAAACGGATGTCACGTTGAAAATAGAGTGCCTTAGGGCATGCACAAATTCATGACCATCTTGCCAAAGCCAAAAAGTTATCGCTAAGCTCGCAATAATAAGGATTTTAAATAAAGTGCGAACTTGGCTATCTGTAAAAAGAGTTTTTGCGTCCCCTTGGATGCATCGAACGAAAAGCGTTAAGGTAATTGCCCCCATAATCATAAAAATAATCAAAATTATTTCAATATACGGATCATCAAAATACTCAATTGAAGCTTCAGAAGTTGAAAAACCACCTGTCGAAACAGTTGAAAGAGCATGACAAAAGGCATCAAAGAAAGCCATCCCTGCCCACCATAATGCCAACGTACATGCAAAGGTGAGGAAAATATAAGTTCCAAAAATTGCAGATGCAATCTGGGAAACTTTGGGAAGTATCTTTTCTGAGCGATCTGAGAATTCACTACGGAACAGCTGCATTCCTCCAATTCTTAAAAGAGGTAAAATGGTAAGCGCCATTAAAACAATCCCAATTCCGCCGAGCCACTGAAGCAATGAACGCCATAAAATAATTCCATGCGAAGCATAATCTAGACGGACAATTGCTGTGGCTCCTGTGGTTGTTAAGCCTGAGATTGCCTCAAAAAAAGAGTCTGTTAACGAGGGCGTACTATACGTAAAGATAAAGGGAAGAGCCGCAAAAACAGAAATTGTTAGCCAATTTATGGCAGTTAAAAGAAAGGTATCCCTTACAGTAAGATTTTGTATTTTTTTAGAACGGTTTGCGAGCACTAAAAGCAAACCCACAAAAAGCGTAATCCCTGATGAAAGAGCAAATGCTTGCCAATTAATATCATGATGAAAAAAATCTACAAGGCCCGGCACAATCATTCCTACGGCAAGAGAAATGAGAAAAAGGCCAGATGTAAAAAAAATAGGCTGAAATGCAATCACTTTAAAATTTCACTAATAATTCCGTCTTTCTGCTTATACTGCAAAAAAAGAAAGAGTTAATCCATGAAAATTTAAAATATTTTGTAAGTGGGGCGAGTGATGGGGCTCGAACCCACGACCTTCGGTACCACAAACCGACGCTCTAACCAGCTGAGCTACACCCGCCATAGGCCCTTTTGTAAATATTTTAAAGAAGGTCGTCAAGAAAAATAGGGAATGATTAAGAATATTTAATTAGATGATCTTTTTCTTGAGTCTGGCCACCGCATCGATTATCTTCACTTACAACCAAATTTTAAGGACTAAATTTGGAGGGGTGCCAGAGCGGTTGAATGGGGCGGTCTCGAAAACCGTTGTGCGCGTGAGTGTACCGAGGGTTCGAATCCCTCTCCCTCCGCCATTTTCTAAACTTAAACATCCATGACAGAGCCTTCATTTAATATTCAATCTCTTATTTTATATCGTGATGCCATGATGCTAGTCTTGAATAAACCTTCAGGCATTGCCGTCCATGCTGGCGCTAAAAAGAACAATAGCCTAGATGCCTATTTTAAGGAATTAACCTTCGGTTTACCACGACTCCCTGCCCTTGCTCACCGCCTTGATAAGGATACAAGTGGTTGTTTAGTCTTAGGCCGCCATCCTGAAGCCTTACGACGCTTAGGACATCTTTTTGAAACAAATCAAATCCAAAAGACATATTGGGCGATTGTCAAAGGGCGTCTTTCTCAGAAAGAAGGCATTATTGATCTTCCTTTAGCCCCACAATCTGAAAAGAAATATCATTGGTGGATGAAAGTAGATCCTGAAGGTAAATCTGCCATCACTCATTTCAAAGTTTTAGGGGAAACAGATGATACCTCTTGGCTTGAGTTAAAACCTCAAACAGGGCGCACTCATCAACTTCGTGTTCATTGTGCGGCGCTGGGAAATCCCATTCTAGGAGATCGTATATACGGGGTTTTAGAAGATAAGTCTCAGCTTCATTTGCATGCCTATTCGATTGAAATTCCGCTCTATTATAAAAAGCCATCTATCGAAATTAAAGCGCCTTCCCCCTCCTATATGGAAGCTTATATCAATAAACTTATTTAGGTATCGGATTTCGTTTTGGAAAGCATCTCTTGTCGTTGATTTTCAACGTATAAGACTCGCGCCAATGTATCCATAAGAATGCCAATCGTTATATCGATGTTTTGGTTATCAAGATCAAATGACCTCCCGATACCTTCAATATCAAAAAAATTGTTAAATCCTGCTTTTGAGATTTCTAGATCGGTGACGTCTTTTTGGTAGTGGATATAAGGGTTATTGGAAATCATTAATACTTTTTTATGGGCTTGTGGCGTTGTCTTTTGAAGCCAAAGTTGAACACAATCCATAGTTTGTGCTCTAGTTGAATTTTGCTGTTTTGTTGCTTCTATGAATATTGGTTTTTTTTCTCTCAGAGAAGATGGTAATTGAAGTTGATCCCAAATTAATTTAGAAGCTTCACGTTCATCTAAGGGTAGAATTTTAGGTATATTCCAATGGGGATCTTTTAAATAAGGGGAAGTATTTAAAAGAACTTCTTTGGTTTCAGTTAAGAATAGAGTTCTTTCTCCAACCAAGAAAACGATCTGAGTTTCAGGTTTAAAAAAGATAATCCCATTTTCAATATTTTTTGCAAGAAACATAAGTCTTTCCCGCATATCAGGAACAGTTGATCCTTGAATAAGGATAATATCAGGACAAACATTTCTTTTTGGATAGACAGAGGTTATATATCCTAGATCGTAAAAGTATTTAATAATTTCTTTCTTTTGCTCTATTGATAATCTGGAATAGAGTTTTTTATAATGTTGAATTGCTTCTTTTGACATTCTTTCAGCATGTTTGGGACGTAAAAAATGCCTTTGAGCTAAAGCATTTAGCTCTTGTATAGTTGCTTTTTTTTCTACAAAAATTTTCTCAAATAGTGTTTCAGAAAGATGATAAGATGAACTATTTAAAACATAACTTAAAAGACAGAATATTTTTATAATTTCTTGCATTAAATTTCCTTCTTCAAAAATTAATTTAGTAAGTTAATATTAAATTCTCTGAGTATTTTTTCAATAAGTTTGTGAGTGCTATGTACTCTATAGTAAGTATTTAAAATTCTTTATTTTTTATATTTTTTGCAATCATTACAAAGAATTATAACTATATCCATCGAGTATCTTTTTATTAATTTTTGAAATTTGTGACGGAAATTTGTTGATATTTTTGGTGAAATTTGTTACTATAATTGTATAGGGTTGAAGAGTTGACGAACTCTTCAACAATCTTCTCGAGAGAGCCTAAGGGGATTGATCACTCCGAAGTAAGATAAAAGAAAGAACAGGTAGGTTTAACGTT
>JAFKGL010000024.1 GCA_017307065.1 Candidatus Paracaedimonas acanthamoebae | reverse complement strand
GTTTGGTCTGGTTTTGGTTGTTGATTACTCTGAGAATTTGTATTTTCTCTATTCTCTAATAACTCTTTTGCTCTTATGTGTTCACTGATGCTTTCTTGAGCAATACGAATCTCTTGTTGCTCAAGAATCTTAACTAAAAATCTTTCTGTAATACTCTGCCACGCTTGTTTAGATACGAAACGAATAGCCTCAAGCTCATTACCAAGGCGGTTCAAAATCTCCTGAAGTTTAGAATTTCTGTTTGGAAGATTGATACTATTATAGTCTTTTACATAATCCAAGCCTGAGATCTTTTCTTGAGAGGAAGAAAGCCTTTTGAAGAAGATCTCCTTTCGCCAAAATCAAACTTGGAGCCAAAGACCTTTACAAACTCTCGGTGCCGTGTCATGCCCACATACGAAAGTTTACGGAAGGTTTCATGAGTGGCTAAAAGAAAAGCTCGATCAACCGTGACACCTTGGGACTTATGGATATTGGCTGCCCAACCTAGGTCAAAATAAGAATAAAGTTTGGGAGCAAAGGAAACCTCATTATTATTATCAAGTTTGGCTTTAATCTTATGGCGATCAATTTCTAGAATTGTCCCAAGAGTTCCATTTCTAACCCCAAGGCCATTATCATTTCTCATAAAGAGAATACGATCACCTTTTGCGAAGTATTTATCTTCTTTTGTAGTAATCTTATCTCCAAAATCATCCTCATCCTCTTTATGGATGGTGAAGAGATACTCTTCTTTAGCAACAATGCCATCTCGTTTCATTAAGGTCCGTGCTTCTTCATTAAGACTTGCAGTATCTGCCTTGCTGTAGGTCATAATAAGGTGGGATTTCTCTGAATTCTCTTTAAAAGACAAATGCCACTCCTGAATGAGGTCTTTCTTAGTTTCCTCTCTTAGTACACAGATATGCTTTCTCTGATAAGGGTCGAGTTGAGGTAACTGCCATTGGTGGATTAAGATGGCGGCTTCCATTTTTTGCTCTTTGAGGCTTTTGTTCTTATCAACAAACTGCTTTGCAAAATGCTGAGGATCAACGCCCAACGCTTTCATCAAAAGTCGGCAATCCTCAAGGTTCTCCCTCATATAGTAAGAACAAGCCATTTTAAGATCTCGCCATTCTCTATAAAGACTGTAGTCTTCATGGTTCTGAAGATGATAATGAGGATCTCTCTTATCACGATTGAATTTTTTAATATCCTCAATCATAGAATAATAAATGTGCCCTACCATACGATGAGAGAGGCTATAGGCTTCAACAATTTTCGCGTGATTTTTTGTCTCGATCAATTCAGCAATTGATGGTTTTTTTCTTCAATGAATTGCACAAACCCTTTTTGATGATAAGCTTGCAAAGCTTCTCTTGTCTTAAGGGTCCCAAAAAGCTTTGTGGCTTCTTGTTGCCATTCTTCTTGCTGACGAACGACTTTTTCAAGGTTGGATGACCTTATTTTCTCAGTCACCAGCCTAAATGCAGGTCCTGCCTCAACAGGCTGCAATTGAGCCCCATCCCCCACAATGATAGCCTTAATTTTTAAATCATCAACTGCTTGCAAGAATTCATCAAACCTTGATATGTCCACCATTCCTGCTTCATCAAGCACAAGGACAGAGCCAAACCTATACTGGCACCTTCCTTCTTTATGAGATTCAAGGAATTTGTGAAGGGTTTGTGAGGATATTCCTGATTGCACTAAATTTTGCGCCGCTCGTCCTGTAGGAGCAAGACCATAAACCTTATACCCATCCAATTCCCAGATTTCTTTGGCGGCCTCCAGGGCTGTGGTCTTACCTGCACCCGCATAGCCCACAATGCATGAAAGCTGGCTTGGCGCTGTGATATGGTGCAGTGCTTTCTTTTGATCAGGAGAGAGACCACCATGCTTTGAAAGTTTTTGGTCAAACTGAGTGATAACAGCGTTCACTTTATGACGATAAACTTCATGGTT
This sequence comes from Candidatus Paracaedimonas acanthamoebae, assembly GCA_017307065.1. Lineage (NCBI taxonomy): Bacteria > Pseudomonadati > Pseudomonadota > Alphaproteobacteria > Holosporales > Caedimonadaceae > Candidatus Paracaedimonas > Candidatus Paracaedimonas acanthamoebae. Next base: position 32,309 of record JAFKGL010000024.1, on the reverse strand, counting down.
TTTTGCTTTACTCAGTCTTTCAGCCAACTGCACCAGATTTATTTCAAATTCAACCATAGATCTGGTCGTGTAGATGGAAAGATCTTCTATAGAACCATAATTGTGTTTAACAGAGTCATACCTTAGAAATACGAGTTCTTTCGAAGATTTGAGCTTATGTTCTATTTGCTTATAAAGGGTTTGATCATCAATATAACGATTGAGAACTTTCTCAACATCCCCCCACATAAAAGTCGAGTGATGCTTGCTCACAATATCAAGAACAATCTCTGGTTTCCTTATAATACGGCAAACATTCCTCAGCTTTGTTTCTTGAAAGGCGTTGGCTTTCTCTGAAGTTACTGTTGAGAAAAGATCCTTTAGTTTATTTCCAATCCTAAATTCCATATCCTTGATGTTTGTGCCTCTTTTAGGCTGAGGCTCAATTTCAATTCCTCTTTCAGCATAAGATCTATGATCAAGTCTTTCATCAAAACCATGTATCTTAAGATGAAAGTTTGTGTAAGCGACAAACTGTTCCCTTAATTCTGCTCCTAAGCTTCTTCGATTCCAGTCAATTTCTTTTTTTGAAGATAATCCGGGTTCTGTAAACCTTCTTGTGAGCATTAAAGCATGGCAATGGGGTTTTCTTTCTCCTGTCTCTTCATCAATATCAAGATGGAAGTTAGCAAGGACAGTCATGCCTTGCCCACACATCTGATCTTGAATAAATTCATTCGCCAATTTTATGCATTGCTCATCTGCAAATTCACGAGGGAGAGCAAATTCATATTCTCGATAGACTTGAGCATCTTTTCTTTTCTCGTGTCCCTCCACAATATCAGAAAACTTCTGCACTCCTTTTTGACGGTCTGCTGCTATCAGATTTCTTAACTATAAAGCCCACGCTGGCGCATCTTTAGGAAGCAGTAATTCCACATGCTGAACCTCATGAATTTTCTTCCGCGTGACCATCAACTCGCCTATCCTATGATCATAGACTTTGCAGCCTATACGATAAGCTAAAGCTCGCACCGTATTCCGATTAGAACGAGAGATCATTTTTAAGCGGCCATGAGCCAATGCCATTCTGTATTTTTATTCCTTTCAATTCATCCAAACTTGGAGGCTTGCCTCGAAGGCAATTTTATGGCAACATATCTGCGCGCTTGTCACAAAAATATTATCTCCAAGACTTTTATATTTATTCTCTCTATTATATGTATTTATCTACCTATTAAAAAGGAAAAAGTGGGATTTTAAAGGGAGATTTAATCTCCATTTTGGCAAGAAAGAACACCATAGATTTTAGGAGAAAACACATATGAATAATATTAATTTGGTCAGGAAAAAAATTGAAGTTTTGAAAAAAAGAAGCTGAGCTGGAGACTAAGGAAGCCCTCATGCTTTACAGAAGGCTCCATAAAATTTTAGGGGAAGAATATTCACCTGAGTAATTGCAAGACTTGTCTCTTATGCTTGGAAAGATACGTCGCCTAAACTGAAGGAGGCATAGCTGTAAAAAGTAACTTCCTTTCATCTCTTTCAAGACTTTTAACAAGCAAATTAAGCTGGTAAATTTAACCATTCAACAGGTAAAAAGCAAAGAAGAACCTGAGGCAACTTTTATTGCCTCTATATCCAAGAAAGCATATTCGAGAGCATTAATTTAACTTCAAATGCTATATAAAACCGCACTATAGAATGTTTTGGCACTCAAGATGAGAGGAATCACTATATAATCCTCTAAATTTTACAATTGACTGTTCTTTAATCATTGCTACCTAGAAATTTATAAAATTTCATATTGAAATGAAAGTACTTCGCCGCAAGCTGTCGGGGTATCATTCTCCAGAAAGAAGTCTATTAGTTTGCGTAGCAAGCTACGGGGAATTTTAATCCATACGAGCTTAAAGTTCTTGTGAAAAGCCCCACTTACTGCCATGCGCGGATTGTTAAATTGTAAAGATCAGAAAAACATTCATCATCAAGGATCAAAAAGTTAGGCTGCTTTAACTGAATAAATTCAGCTTAGCATATTTTGAATATTGCTCCCCATATGCTCCCCCAGTAAAAAAGAAGGCAGAAGGAAGACGGGATAACCCATTGAAATTCATGGTGGGCGATGAGGGATTTGAACCCCCGACCCTCTCGGTGTAAACGAGACGCTCTCCCGCTGAGCTAATCGCCCTGAATTGGCCACACCATACCTAAAACTTTCGTAAGAGAAAAGAAGAATATTACACTAAAGTGATTATTTTACTCTTTTAAAGAAGATTTAAGCTAAAAAAATACGTGTGGAGTAGTTTCAATAATCTTTTTTATAAAGAAATTCGTTCTTTCCTCATTTTATGCTCAAGAAAATCTCTCAAAGAAGTAATGCGCTTTGAATCACTTTTATTCTCTTTATAAACATAATATAAATCGATAAGGGGAACATTTAAGTGAGGCAATACATTAACAAGATTAGAATTTTTTATACTTGGGAGTTCTCCCGAGATTTGAGCGATACCAAGTCCTTCTTGTGCTGCATTTATCAATCCTTCTAAACTATTGATTTTTAGGAAAGGTCGATCAATTAGATAAGGTGGCGCTCCAAGCTCTAAAGCCCAAGACAAATGACCATACGGACTTAAAATATCATCTCCATAAGCCAACATTTGATGCTCTTTTAGAGATTCTAGTGTTTTTGGAATCCCATGCTTTTCAAGATAACAAGGACTTGCCCATAACCCCAGATGAAAAGACTTAAGATAATGTTGAATAAGACCCGGTTGATGTGGGACTTTAGTGCATATGGCAACATCTGCTTCAACTGTATTTATTTTCTCTGTAACTCCAACAATTGTAATACGAACTTCTGAATGAAGCTCTAGATACTCTCGAAGATAACTCATCAACCAAGAAGCGCCCATATGAGGCGAAGTAACAATCTTCAATTCTCCATAAGCATCATTATTTTTCAAACAATTAATAATACATTCTGCTTCATGAATAAAATGATGAGCAAAATTATAAAGCCTCTCTCCTTTTTCCGTCAACATCAATCCTTTTGAAGTTCTTTTTAAAAGGGAAACTTTTTCTCGATATTCAAAAAGCTGCACGGAACGACTTAAAGCTGACTGACTTATATGAAGAACTTTAGACGCTTTACTGAAACTGCCAGCCTTGGCTACCACATAGAATATTCTTAATTTTTCTAAATCCATGATGCTCCACCCTATAGTTAATTGTTGTTATGTAGAATCAGTCAAATCGTAATTTAGGGCGGTGTTATAAAGTTATTTCTTCAACAAGTCAAACTGAGAGATAAAAAAATAAAAAAGATAAATTTTAAAAACTATATTTTAAATATTCTTACTTTTCAAAAAGTTAAATCTTACCTATGCATTTATTTCATAGGAAGAGCTCTTTACATATGATTAAATTATATTTGAACTTGCAAAGGGATATTCATAATTTTAAGGGGTCGAGTTGAGTTAAAAACTTTTAATTTAAACTCTATATTGTTGTAAAGTTTTTCCTGTTTAATAAAACTTTACGTCTCCCTGTCAACTTGGTCAGAAGATTTTATCTTCTGACCTTTTTTATTAAAAAATCAAGTATTTACTATCACAATACCTTTTTCTTCTAAAAGCGATTTTAGGTCACCAGATTCATACATCTCACGAACAATATCAGCTCCCCCAATAAATTCGCCTTGAATATAGAGTTGTGGAATAGTTGGCCAATTTGTAAAGTCTTTTATTCCTTGACGAATTTCTAGATCTTCAAGCACATTCACATCATGGAATTCAGCTCCTAAGCGACTTAAAATCTGGACAACGGTACCTGAAAAACCACAAAGAGGTGCTCTTTTTGTGCCTTTCATATACAATACAATGGGGTACGTATTAAGGTGATCCTGGATGGTTTCAAAAATAGCTGTCATTTATTGCTCCTTTATACAGAATGAGGCACTTGTGTTTTTAGGCTCAAAGCATGAAGTTCTCCCCCCATTCGACCTTGAAGCGCCTTATAAACCATTTGATGCTGTTGTATCTTTGTTTTCCCTTCGAATGAAGAAGATGTCACAATTGCAGCATAATGATCTTGATCTGCGACTAATGATTTTAATTGCACATTCGCATCAGGAATCTCTTGCTTAATTAAATCAATAATGTCCTCAGCACGCATAGGCATTGAATATCCTCTTCATCGTCATAAAACTTGCAGAAAAATTAACTCGTTCCCTTATAAAATGCAAGTCATGTCCAATAGATAATTTTAGAAAAAATATCAGAAACATTCTTTTATATAATAACAACTCTTATATCAATATTTTGATGAAAAATTAATTAATTATTATTTAATTAAAAGGAAAATAAATAAAAACATCTATATTTTCAAATATTTAATATTTTTTTGACTTTTTTTATCGTCGTTTACCGCTTTTTAATCAAATTCCTTTTTAATTAAATTAGACAGTAAAAAAAGTAAAACAGCAACCTTCGTTAAGGCTTGCTACATAACAAGGGAGATAACGATGAGAGAAAGTATACAACACGTCATAGATAATGTCCGCCCTCCACGCGTACAAATCACATATGATGTTGAGATTGGCAATGCTGTTGAATCACGAGAGTTACCTTTTGTACTTGGATTAATGGCTGATTTATCTGGCGCCTCTGAAGTTGCACGCCCCCCATTGAAAGAACGTAAATTTGTCGATATCGCAAGCGACATGATACCAGATGTTATGGCTGCTATCCGTCCAAGGGTAAATATTTTGGTTCCAAATAAATTAGGCGGAGATGCTAAAGAAATTAATGTTGATTTAACATTTCTGACGATGGACGATTTTGAACCTCTTCAAATTGTTGGCCAAACTCCTGTTCTTAATGATCTTTACACCACAAGAACTCGACTTAACGATTTACTTGGGAAGCTAGAAGGTAATGAAGCTCTCAACAAAGCGATGGATGAAATTATGACGAACAAAGGGGAAAACACAGATGTCCCAAGTTTAGTGCAATCTACTCAGATGGTTAGAGATCCTTCTCAAGAAAATTATGCTGGTGTCTTAATTAATGAATTTATCACTCTCGTTAGTAAAGTAGATAAAATGCCTGCTGATTGTGTCGCTTTAGTTCAACAACGTATTGCTGAGCTTGATACAACGGTTGGTGCTCAACTTAATGAAATTTTGCACCATTCAGATTACCAAAAACTCGAAGGCAGTTGGAGAGGTCTCTGGCTTTTAATGACAACGACCACTCAGAATGCTCATATTAAGATTCGTCTTCTTAATGTAACTAAGACAGAACTTATTCTCGATTTAGAAAAAGCTTGTGAATTTGATCAAAGTCACTTGTTTAAAAAAGTTTATGAAGAAGAATATGGAACTTTTGGTGGCTCTCCTTACTCTTTCTTAATGGGTGATTTTGAGTTTGGACGTAATCCCCAAGATACAGAATTGCTCACAAAACTTTCTCAAGTTGCCGCTGCAGCACATGCCCCATTCATTGCAGCCGCGAATCCAAATTTGTTTGATCTTATTAGTTTCTCTGAATTAGGCCACCCAAGAGATCTATCTCGTATTTTTGATTCCACTGAACTTGGAAAGTGGGCTTCATTCCGCGAGACTGAAGATTCACGTTACGTTGCACTTACCCTCCCTCATATCTTGATGCGTCTTCCTTATGGGGGCGAAAATGGTCAGATGGTGATGGGTCTAAACTTTATTGAAGATGTTGATGGAACTGATAACTCTAAATTCTGTTGGGGAAGTTCAGCTTGGGGTCTGGCTCAAAGAATTCTTCATGCCGCAACCGAGTATGGTTGGCCAGCTGCAATTCGTGGCGTTGAAGGCGGTGGTATGGTTGAAGATCTCCCTTATTACACTTTCAAAACAACAGATGGTGATGTTGCTCTTAAATGTCCTACAGAGATCTCAATTACGGATCGACGCGAGAAAGAATTGAGTGATCTAGGGTTTATTGGTTTGGTTCATTGTAAGAACCGTGACTATGCCGCTTTCTTCGGCTCACAAACATGTCAGAAACCTAAACTCTATAACTTGGATGAAGCCAATTCAAATGCACGACTCTCTGCGAGATTGTCTTATATTTTGGCAGCTTCACGCTTTGCTCACTACATTAAAGTCATTATGCGCGATAAGGTTGGAAGTTTTATGTCTCGTGCAGATGTTGAGACTTATCTCAATAACTGGATTGCCTCATACGTCCTTTTAACAGATGAAGCAAGCCAACCCGTAAAAGCACGTTATCCACTACGTGAAGCCCGAGTCGATGTCTATGATGTTCCTGGACAGCCTGGAAGTTATAGAGCTGTTGTCTTCTTAAGACCCCACTTCCAAATGGAAGACTTGACAGCATCTATTCGTCTTGTTGCTGCCTTACCAAAGCGGGCTGCAGGTTGAAGATAAACAGGAATAAAATTGAAAAAATGAAAAGAAATTAAGGAGATCAAAATGCCAAATGAAATAGGTAATTTCTCAAGTGTCGCAGCATCTGCAGTGAACTGGGCTAGAGGGGCAACTCAACCTGATCAATTAGTCCCTTCAGAATCATATCGGAACGTAACTGCAACACCTGAGTTTATGATTAAAATTGATGGCGTTGATACTAAATCAACGTTGGAAAACTTTACAGATCATGTGCAGTTATTTCACTTCAATTATCGGATTAGTCGTCTTACGAATCCTAACGCCGCGGATCAACTTTATACATCAGCACGCGTTGTGATTGAAGATCCTGTAATGGTGATACCGAATGGCAACTTTGCACCAATCATTTTGAACAAACTGATGAAAGGCGATAAAATTGAGACAATTCATATCGCTCGTTTAGCGAACATTGCCCAAATTAATGTGGTTGTCCAAGAACTAACTTTTACGAATAACTACTTTCAAACTTATGAACCAAAGTATGATACTGTCGTTGTTACTTTTAGACCAACCACCATTGAAAACAAGATCAATAGTTACGATCAAGGTGGCACAAACACTGGCTCAACTTCTGTGAAGTTTGATTTTACGACAGGACAATTAGTATAACTAAGTCATGAGTAAACGCCAAAACCTAGAACGATCAACACTACAAACAGGGGCGCTCGCGCCTCTGTTTGATCGTCTTACGGATCTAGAACCTCATTTAATCTCAGAACCCAGTTCTTATCAAATCCTTGACCCCACAGCGCTCAAAGATTCCATACAACGCGAACTTGAAATGATTCTTAATACACGACCAACTGTCCTTCGTCCTCCAGAAGATGGGCATGGAGAATTTATATCAGATCTTGCTCTCCCTCAATTTTTTGGATTAAGAGATTTTTCATGGTTTGATGGCGCAAGCGATCTTGGGAGACGCACAATTGGCCTCGAAATCGAGCGCGTTGTGACTTACTATGAACCTCGCCTTAGGAACATAAGAGTCTTTGTCAATAAACATCCCAAAGATCCTTTATCTTTAGTCGCAGAAGTGACAGGAGACCTTAAAATTGGCAAACTTTTAGAACGTTTTACTTTTCCCATCACCATTCATAACTTGCTTCAGCGAGACGAATCTTAAATTAATCCCTCATTTTAAATAACATCATTTTTAAAATAGGCTATTTTCTGTTAACCTTCTGAAGGAAGGTAATAATCCATCATGAGCTTATTTTCTCTTAAATCAAATTTTCAACCTGCTGGTGATCAGCCAGAAGCTATTCAACAATTGCTTGAAGGCCTAGAAAAAGACGAGCATAATCAAGTTCTCCTTGGTGTCACAGGATCTGGAAAAACATTTACAATCGCTCATGTTATTGCCAATAGTAACCGTCCAGCCCTTGTGCTAGCACCCAATAAGACTCTTGCCGCCCAACTCTATGGCGAAATGAAAGAATTTTTTCCTGATAATGCCGTTGAATATTTCGTTTCTTATTATGATTATTACCAACCCGAGGCTTATGTCCCTCGATCGGATACTTACATTGAAAAAGAAGCGACAATTAACGAACAAATTGACCGGATGCGCCATTCTGCAACCAGGTCACTTCTTGAGAGACGCGATGTTATTATTGTTGCAAGCGTTTCCTGTATTTATGGTATAGGCGCCGTAGAAGATTATGGAAAGATGATTATAGAGCTTCGCCCGAATGAAGTCGCTAATCAGCGAACCCTGTTGCAACAGCTTGTTGAACTTCAATATAAAAGAAATGATATTAATTTTCAGCGCGGAACTTTTCGCGTCAGCGGTGATACACTTGAAATATTTCCATCTCATCTTGAAGATCGAGCATGGCGCCTTTCATTCTTTGGAGATGAAATCGAAAGTATTTATGAAATTGACCCCCTCACAGGAGAGAAGATTGGAGCTCTTTCTGAGATCCGCATTTTTGCGAATAGTCACTATGTCACCCCTAAACCCACTATTATGCAAGCCATTAAAAAAATTCAAGGAGAGCTAAAAGAACGCCTCATAGATTTCGAACAACAAGGAAAGCTTCTTGAAGCACAAAGAATAAGAGAAAGAACATCTTTCGATCTTGAAATGCTTGAAACAACAGGTTTTTGTTCAGGAATTGAGAATTATTCTCGTTATCTCACAGGTCGCCAACCTGGCGAACCCCCTCCAACTCTTTTTGAATATTTGCCCTCTGATGCTCTCTTAATTGTTGATGAAAGCCACGTGGCTGTTCCGCAACTGAAAGGAATGTATCGAGGAGATTCCGTTCGAAAAGGGACTTTAGCTGAATATGGCTTTCGTCTTCCATCTTGTCGCGACAATCGCCCTTTAAAATTTGAAGAATGGGAAAAGATGCGTCCCCAGACCATCTTTGTTTCTGCAACTCCAGGCCCTTGGGAACTTGAACAAACACAAGGCACCTTCATCGAGCAAATTATTCGTCCAACAGGTCTCATTGATCCTATTTGTATTATTAGGCCAACAACTCATCAAGTGGATGATTTGATTGCAGAATGCGTCGAAGTTGCTAAAAAAGGTTATCGTGCTCTTGTGACTACGTTAACAAAAAAAATGGCAGAAGCTTTAGCTGAATACCTTAACGAAGCCGGCGTGAAAGCACGTTATTTGCATTCTGATATCGATACTCTTGAACGCATTGAAATTATCCGTGATTTACGTTTAGGCATCTTTGATGTTTTGATTGGAATCAACCTTCTCCGTGAAGGTTTAGACATCCCTGAATGTGCGCTAGTAGCCATTTTAGATGCTGATAAAGAGGGATACCTCAGGTCAAGAACTTCTCTAATTCAGACTATCGGCCGTGCAGCCCGCAATGTAGAAGGGCGCGCAATTTTGTACGCTGATAAGATGACTAACTCTTTAAAGGCAGCCCTTGAAGAAAGCTCCAGACGCCGCGAAAAACAACAAGCTTATAATGCCAAATACGGAATCACACCTGAAAGTGTTAAAAAAACAATTGGAGACGTTCTCTCCAGTGTTTATGAACGTGATCATACGACAATTACCCTTCGAGAAGAAATCCAAGATCTTGTCGGGAAAGATTTAGAGAAATATAAAAAAGATCTTGAAAAACGAATGCTTCTTAATGCCGCTAATCTTGAATTTGAAGAAGCCGCACGACTAAGAGACGAATTGCGCGCTTTAGAATCTCGTCAATTGGAGTTTTTACATCGTTAATTTTCGGCTTTTCTCACAAGAAAATTTCATTGCGAAACAAAGCTATCATCCATTTTTTTTGTTTTTTATATGTTTTGTTAGCAAAAAGGTCTGTTAATTCAAAAACAGATAGAAAAAACGATCCGAATGAATACTGATTAAATAATACTATTAAAAATAGAAATTTATAAGTATACTTATAAATACTTAAATATTTTACTTTCCACAAATACTGATACTTATTACATAAATACTGCCTCGTTAATGCTTTGATTTTTAAAGAGATATAAAAGTATTGACACAACTATTTTTATCCATAAAATGAGCCTCATAAAAAAGTTTGATTGAAAGGAGATCGCGTGTTTATTCAAACAGAAGAAACACCTAATCCAGCAACCCTTAAGTTCCTTCCTGGACGAGCAGTCCTTGCAAAGGGAACTATGGACTTTCCCACCAGAGAAAGCGCTGAATCATGTCTTTTTGCAAAGACTCTTTTCACCATTAATGGCATTACAGGTGTCTTTTTCGGCTCTGACTTTATTACCTTAACCAAGCATGATCAATACGATTGGCTCGTCCTAAAACCTAAAGTCCTCGGATTTATCATGGATTATTTTATGCACCATGAAATCGTCGAAATAATCCAAGAAAAGCCCCAAGCCTCTGCAGAAAATGATTCAGAGATCGTGAAAGAGATTAAAGAAATCCTTGACGGCCGCATTCGACCTGCTGTCGCTATGGATGGCGGCGATATTGTTTTTAATCGCTTTGAGGATGGGATTGTTTATCTTGAATTGCAAGGCTCATGCTCAGGCTGCCCAAGCTCTACCGCAACTCTTAAGACAGGAATTGAGAATATGCTGAAACACTATATTCCAGAAGTCCAAGAAGTTCGAGCTGTTAACTAATAGTCTGCTTTAATTATTCAACCAATTATTGAGAAGAAAAATGATAAGAACCCCACAAAAAGCGTTCAAACATTTCTTTGATCGTAGTTTCATCGGCCTCATGAGTGTTATGGTCGTTGTTCTTTATAGTCTTGCCGTGACGTGGACACCTGAAACATTCTTTTTATCCAGCATAACGACAGAACCTCATAAAAATGCAACGTTTTCCATGGCTTCAAAAAATACGACCTTTAAGCTTGCAAAGAAAATAAATCATACAGATAATCATATTGTTGAAGAAATTTCTGATAAGAATCTTCCAAGCACTCACGAAGAACTAATTTCCACTGGAATCCCTCGAGTTTTTGCCACTCATCTTCCTGCAGAACTTGGCATGGTGATCAACATAAAAAACAAACAAGACATGTTTGTTGAAACTTTGCTCCCTCATATTTTGAAATATAATGAAGATATCCTTGCAGATCGTACCTATCTCTTGCGCTTAAAGCGTATTGTTGACAGCGGTAATTCTTTAAGTTTGGAACAACGTTTATGGCTACAAGATCTTACCAAACGTTATCATCTTAAACGCCTCTCGTTTGATGAACTTCTAAAACGTGTTGATATCATCCCAGCCTCTCTCGCTTTAGGACAAGCTGTGATTGAAAGCGGTTGGGGTGGCTGTAAATATGCCCGCAAACAAAATTCCCCTTTTGGATTTATGCAAGATAAAACACAACTTATAACATTCGATTCTTTATATAATGCTGTTAAAGCTTATATGGATACCCTTAATAAACATCCTGCTTACGATTCATTACGTCGTATCCGAGCACAACAGCGTCAAGATGGGCTTCATCCCTGCAGCTTAAAGCTTGCTGATGGCTTGTTATATTATTCAATAAGACGACAAGCTTATACACGTCAACTAAAAGAGCTTATTGATATCCATTCGCTTAAGCAATATGATTATGCTCGCTTTAAATCTGATTTGAGATCTTGACAAATCAGCCTAGTCTCTCGTCTATAAAGAAAAGTTAAAAAGAAGGTTCTATTGGCATGAAGCCGTTTTCCTCAGAATTTTTAAAAGAATCTCATGCTCGAGGTTTTATTCATCAAGGTACTGATTTAGAAGGATTAGATCAACTTTTGAGCAGTCAAACTGTCATTGCGTATCTTGGGTTTGATGCCACTGCGAAAAGTTTACATGTCGGTAACCTTGTTCAAATTATGCGACTCCGGCTTCTGCAACGTTCAGGCCATAAGCCAATTGTACTCATGGGGGGTGGCACAACCCGTATTGGCGACCCTTCTGGAAAAGATGAGATGCGTCAAGTTCTTGATGAGACTAAGATTGCAGAAAATCTTGAAAGCATAAAAAAAATCTTCGCGAAATATCTCACCTTTGGCGATGGCCCAACAGATGCTGTGATGGTTAACAATGCAGATTGGCTTAATAGCTTAAATTATCTCGATTTTTTAAGAGATTATGGACGTCATTTCTCAATCAACCGAATGTTGACATTTGATAGTGTGCGTCAACGCCTAGAGAGAGAGCAATCTTTAAGTTTCCTTGAATTCAATTATATGATCCTGCAAGCATTTGATTTTCTTGAACTCCATCGTCGTTATGGCATTAAGCTACAAATGGGGGGAGCCGATCAATGGGGCAATATTATAAGTGGTGTAGACTTGATCCGTCGCCTTACTCAGCAAGAAGCTTTTGGCTTAACATCACCTTTAATTACAACAGCTTCAGGCGCCAAGATGGGAAAAACAGCGCAAGGCGCTATTTGGCTTGAGGCGAATTTGTTGTCTCCTTACAATTTTTGGCAATACTGGCGCAACACAGCCGACGGTGATGTCGGCCGTTTCTTACGACTTTTCACAGATCTACCGCTGACAGAAATTGAGCGCCTTGAAAAACTTAAAGATGCAGAAATAAACGAAGCTAAAAAAATTCTTGCAGATGAAACGACCAAACTCTGTCATGGCGAAAATGCCGTTCTCGAAGCCCGAAAAATAGCTGCAAATCTTTTTGAGAATCCTGAAGGAAATCTTTCAGCTTCCGCTATTCCAACTATTCTTATTGACGAAAACTTATTTTCTCAAGGGTTGCCTATTTACGAAGCTCTCCGGTTAGGTGGCCTTGCAGAAAGTAATGGAGAAGCTCGTCGTCTTATCCGAGGAGGAGGCGCTCGCATCGATGATCAACCCATCGAAAATGAATCTCTCTCATTGAATTTAGGGGACCTTAAAGACAAAGATTATTTTAAGCTTTCTGCTGGCAAGAAACGACACGTGCTATTGAAACTTCAAAAGGCTTAAACTAAACAGATTTCAGCGATATCACCTTGACATCAATAAAAATCCAACGTTTAATTTAAAATAGTTATAATAAAACCATTTAATATAAAAATAATGAAAATTCTTGTCGCTGTTAAACGGGTGGTCGATTACAATGTTAAGATTCGTGTAAAATCTGATCAAACAGGTGTAGAACTCAACAATATAAAAATGAGCATGAACCCTTTCGATGAAATTGCCGTCGAAGAAGGCGTAAGGCTTCGTGAATCTGGAGTTGCCTCAGAGCTTGTTGCAATTTCCATAGGCGCTTCTATTTGTCAGGATGTTTTACGCTCAGCGATGGCCTTAGGAGCTGATCGCAGCATCCTCGTTGAAACAGAGCACACTCTTGAGCCTTTAGCTGTTGCCAAAGTTTTAAAATCTCTTGCTGATCGTGAAAAACCTGACCTTATTATCTTAGGTAAGCAATCAATTGATGATGATTGTAACCAAACAGGACAAATGCTTGCGGGTCTTTTAGGATGGCCGCAAGGAACCTTTATTTCGGACCTACAGATTGAAGATGGGCATGCTCTTGTGACCCGAGAAGTTGATGGAGGATTAGAAAAACTTCAACTTACACTCCCTGCCGTGATAACGACTGATCTTCGCTTGAATACGCCTCGTTATCCTAAACTTCCTAATATTATGAAGGCAAAACAAAAACCTTTAGAGACAATTAAAATCACTGATTTAGGAATTGATTCAACACCGCGTCATCTAATCCTTAAAGTGACTGAACCATCAAAACGTAAAGCCGGGATTAAAGTTAAAGATGTTCAAGACTTAGTTGAACGCCTTATAAAAGAAGCAAAGGTGATTTAAATGAGTGTTCTCGTTATTGCTGAGCATGATACTCGGGTTTTAAAATCTTCCACCCTGAACACGATTACAGCAGCTCAAAAAATTTCACCAACTATTGACCTTCTCGTGGCAGGTTCTAAGATTGACTCAATTGTAAAAGAAACCTCTTCTATTGAAGGGCTCGAACGTATTCTCTATGCAGATCATCCGCTGCTTAACCAAAACCTTGCAGAACCTCTTGCTGACCTTATTGCAATGCTTGGAAAAAATTATACGCACATTCTTGCCCCAGCTTCAGTCTTTGGAAAAAATTGCCTACCTCGCGCCGCAGCTCTCTTAGATGTCGCTCAACTTTCTGATATTATTGCGATCGAAAATTCAGATACTTTTATTCGCCCTATTTACGCGGGTAATGCGTTAGCAACGGTAAAATCAAATGATCCCATCAAGGCGATAACTATCAGGACAACAGCTTTTCCTCCTGCTCAAAAAGGAACAAAAATAGCCAAGATCGAGAATATTTCTCCGTCATTTACAACGACTACACTTTCTTGTTTTATTGAACGTCTTGAAGTGCCTTCAGAGCGTCCAGAATTAACAGCTGCAAGAGTTGTTGTATCAGGAGGTAGAGCTTTAGGAAGTAAAGAGAATTTTGCGCTTGTAGAGCAACTCGCTGACAAATTGAACGCCGCTATCGGCGCCTCTCGAGCTGCTGTAGATGCGGGTTTCGCCCCCAATGATTATCAAGTGGGTCAAACAGGTAAAATTGTTGCCCCAGATCTCTATATCGCTCTCGGAATCTCTGGGGCCATCCAACATTTAGCTGGCATGAAAGATAGTAAAATCATTGTGGCAATCAACAAAGATGAAGAAGCCCCCATTTTTCAAATCGCCGATTATGGCCTTGTAGGTGATATCTTTGAACTTGTTCCTCAATTAATTAAAATATTAGAAACAGAACAATCCTCTCAATAATTTTTTGATTAATTGTTATCAATGTGCCTTTAGATTTCTCCAAAAGAATCTAATTAAGGCAGGTTCCTCAAAAGCTCAATTATGATAGAAATTTTATATTCTCTTAAAACACTAGATGACTGTTCTCAGTTTTTAAGTTAAGATTTAGTAAATTATTTTAGGTTTTAAGCATGACAATTGAACTTTCTAATCTTCCTTTTGAGGAAGCCATGCGTGAGCTTGAGGCGATCGTCCGAAAGCTTGAAGAAGGACGTCTTCCTCTTGATGAAGCAATCAAAAATTATGAAAGGGGTGCGATTTTGCGCACACATTGTGAGAATCTTTTGAAAGACGCTAAATTAAAAGTTGATCAAATTGTTGTCTCTCCTGAAGGGACCCTTTCTTTGGAACGCTCCCCCCTGGAGGATGAAATATAAGTGAGGTTTTAAGTGGAAGAATTAACCTTTCTGCTTCAAGAAATACGCTTTAAAATAGATGACCACCTAAAAAAAACTATTGCTATCTTTTGCAAAAATACCCCTCATCGCCTTTATGAGGCGATGGAATATAGCGCCCTCTCTCCTGGAAAACGCTTTCGAAGCTTTTTATTGCTCGAATTTGGCCAAGCTTTTGAAGTTCCTGAGACTCAACTTCTTCAAGTTGCGACAGCGATTGAATTTGTGAATGCCTACTCTCTTGTTCATGACGATCTTCCTTGTATGGATGATGCAGCTTTAAGACGCGGACAACCAACCACTCATCTTAAGTTTGATGAAGCCACGGCCCTTCTTGCTGGAAATTCTCTTCTTACAGCAGCGTTTCAACTTTTAAGCATGGAAGACACCCATTCAGACCCAACCATACGTCTCCACCTAATTATGGCGCTTGCAAAAGCGTGTGGCTCTCAAGGAATGATGGGAGGGCAAATGTTGGATCTCTTAGGAGAAACGAGACTATTTAGTTTAGATGAAATTCAACAAATGCAAACCTTAAAAACAGGTGCTCTTCTCATTTTTTCTTGTGAAGCAGCAGCAATCTTAGGTAATAAAGACGCTCATCTCATAAATGAAGTTCGTCGCTTTAGTACTCACTTAGGTCTTGCTTTTCAGATTACAGATGATCTGCTTGATTATGAAAGTTCACCAGAAAAAACTGGAAAAACAGTTGGTCTTGATAAGCAAGCGAACAAAGCAACCTTTGTAAAACTTCTCGGAATTGAAGAGGCACGTATTCGCGCAAAAGAAGAAGTTGAAAAGGCTTTACTGGCTCTTCAAGAAATCGGCCTTTCTTCTTCTAAACTCGAAAAAGCTGCTTTGTCTCTTTTAACCCGTAGTCTCTAAGCTCCCTTTATCCCTTGTTGCTCAGCAAGCATACCTTCCAACCAGTGAATATCATAATTACCTGCAATGACATCTGGATGATTCACTAATTTTTGGTGCAAAGCTAAATTAGTTTGAATCCCCCCAATAACATACTCTTGAAGCGCACGTCTTAAGCGCATTAAACAAGCTTGACGATTCTCACCATACACAATGAGTTTTGAGACTAAGCTATCATAATGAGGAGGAACCGTATATCCATTATAAAGATGGCTATCAACGCGCACATGCAACCCACCAGGAGCATGATAGTTTGTAATTTTTCCTGGACTTGGAATAAACGTTTCTGGATCTTCCGCATTGATCCGACATTCAATCGCATGCCCTTTGAAGCGGATATCTTCTTGAGTTAAGGTGAGCTTTTCGCCTGCCGCAACTTTAATTTGTTCACAGACTAAATCAACACCTGTAATCATTTCGGTGATAGGATGCTCAACTTGAAGACGCGTATTCGTTTCAATGAAATAAAATTGTCCGTTTTCATATAGAAATTCAAATGTTCCAACACCTCGATATCCCATAGCACTCACTGCTTTAGCAACAAGAGTCCCAAGTTCATGGCGTTGTTGTGGGCTAATTGCAGGAGAATTAGCTTCTTCCCATACTTTTTGATGTCGTCTTTGGATAGAACAGTCTCGTTCTCCCAAGTGGACCGCATTGCCATAATTATCAGCTAGGACTTGAATTTCAATATGGCGTGGCGTCTCAAGATACTTTTCCATGAAAACTTGTTCGTTGCCAAAATTGGCTTTGGCTTCACTGCGAGCAATCGAAAGAGCTTCTGAAATATCCTCGAAGCGACGGACAACTTGCATCCCTTTACCACCCCCGCCACCTGCTGCTTTGATAAGCACAGGAAGTCCAATTTTTTGTGCAAAAGCGAGCCCTTCTTCATCTGACGAAATCGGCCCATCTGAACCTGGCACAACAGGAATTCCTAAAGCTTTCACCGCGTTTTTTGCCGTGATCTTGTCTCCCATGATACGTGTATGCTCTGCACTGGGACCAATGAAAGTGAATCCATGTTCTTCAACCATTTGAGCAAATTCATAATTTTCAGACAGAAAACCAACACCTGGATGAATCGCATCAGCCCCAGAAATTGTGGCCGCTGAAATAATGGCTGGCATATTGAGGTAGCTTCCTTTAGCCGGAGCTGGGCCAACACAAAGGCTTTCATCTGCTAGACGGACATGCATTGAATTTGCATCCGCCGTTGAGTGAATAGCAACCGTGCCAATGCCCATCTCGCGACAAGCTCTTAGCACGCGAAGAGCAATTTCACCGCGGTTTGCAATTAGAATTTTCTTAAACATTTTTTTACTCAATGATTAATAATGGTTGATCAAATTCAATAGGATCGCCATCGCCAAACAAAATTTGACTTACTGTTCCTTCTTTAGGAGCACGAATCTGATTCATAACCTTCATGGCTTCAATAATAAGAAGTGTCTGGCCTTGAGTGACTTTTGTTCCTACTTTGATAAAAGGCTCTGCCCCTGGCGTGGAAGCCGCATAAGCTGTTCCTACCATCGGCGCTTTTACAGCACCAGGATGACGACTTATATCAACTGGAGCAGCTTCTTGGGGCGCGAGAGCAGGCGCAGCCCTAGATAGAGTAGGAATGATTGTAGGAGTTTCAACTGTCGCAACTGCCGTTAAATTGCGCGCAATCCTTAAACGGCTATTTTCTTGCTCTATTTCAATTTCTGATAGGCCTGTTTCATTAAGGATTTCTGCAAGTTTACGAACAATTTTTTCATCAAAAGATAAAGGGTTTGCCATGCGGTTCTCTCGTATACAAAGTTATTAACTTGATGGGGTTATACCATGGACAAAAGTAAAAAGCCAAATAGTATCAACAGGACAACTTAATTATAAATTTAACTTATTGTAAAATAATAATTTTAATTTCTAAATTCAATTTCCTTTAACTGGCATGTCTCAGTCCATAAAAGGTAAGATTTGATCTCTTTATTCGGATAAATATTCTGAATAACTTCTTTATAAATCTCTATTTTTTCTCTCTCTTCAAGCGAAATTTCCGTTAAAAATTCAGTAGGATCCGTTTTATAAGTCACTATATAAACAACTTGATCCCGAACAACGACGAGATCGATTTGTCCGGTGACTTGTCTCCCCTTATAATGCCCTGCAAAAGGAACTTCTGGATATATCGCCTCCGCAAATAAAAAACTTAAATTCGGATGATTTAAAATATTGATCACAATATGATAGCATTTTTCACATAATTCCCTAGAAATTGAAGAAAAATATAACCTAAAAATCTTTTCTGCTTCTTTTTCATAAGATTCTGGCGAACAGAGAAGTAAATTTTTAAACAATTTACGAAGAATTTGTTCCTGAAAATATTGACCTCCTTCACCTTGGTTAAGAACACTTTCTTCAATCATAGAAGAAATCAATCCTTCCGTTTTCTCTTCTTGGGGAAAAGGATTCTGTAAATATTTCGGCAAAGAAAAGGACGACTTGTTAGATGAAGCTTTCATTAGATCGGAGATATGCTTTACTTGAGATTCTTTATAAATCCGTAATCCTGTCCCTTTGACAGACCCATCATCAAATTCTATTTTTTGAGAAATCGGCTCTAAAGCTTGCGAAAGAACTTCATACCAAGACTCTGCGGCTGTTGTTCTAGACTTAACACCAATAATATAGAGATGTTCCTCAGCTCGAGTCATAGCCACATAAAGAAGACGCCAATATTCAGCTTGCTGTTCTGCTTGCAATGATTCTTTGATTTTTTTCAGGGGATTTGGCAGCTCATCATGAGAAGATGCCCACAACAAAAGTGGATTTGGTTTCTCTTGCCATAAAAATTTATCGCGCCAAACAGGCTTTGTCGTGGTGTCAGCTAGAATCACAACGGGGGCTTGTAATCCTTTTGCCCCATGAACCGTCATTATTCGAACTCCACCATTTGCTTTTGAAAAATCTCTTTTCACTTCAATGTCAGTTGATTTTACCCATATGAGAAAGTCTTGTAGAGAAGAACAGTGTTTTCTTTCATAATCTAGACAAAGAGTTAGGAATTCTTCGATCGCATCTAAACACTCTTCTCCTAAGCGAGCATGAAAATTTTTACGTCCTTCCAAACGGTTTAAAAGGTCAGAATACAAGGCAAAAGGCCCCACATAATCAACCTTATTTCGAAGCTCTGAAAGAAAAATATAATGTTTTTGATAAGCTACGTCTTTTTGAAGTCGTCTCCACAAGGATTCTCCTTGTCGATTATATGCAAGCCGAAAAAGATCTTCATCATTAAGCCCTACAAGCGGGCTCTTAAGAACACAGGCAAGAGTTAAATCATCGGAGGGTAACAATAAAAATTCCCCTAAGGCGATTAAATCTTGAATGGAAATCTCATTTAAAAGAGAGAGCCGATCTGGTCCTGTCACCGGGATTCCCTGTGCTTTTAAGGCAGAAATTAAAGAAGACATCAAAGAGCTTCTCTCTCGAAGCAAAATCAAAATATCCGAAGGTTCTATAAAACGCCCTTGAACTTCTAAGTAAATTTTTTGATCCAGCCATTTTTTAATTTTTTGAGCAAGACATTCACTCAGATGGTCTCGATTCGTTGTTTCTTTATCTTCTGATTCAAGTAAGGGCCATAGTTCAACAACCCCACCCTTGTGCTCATGATGACTAATATGCCTTACTTCTTCGCCCCCTGTTGTGATAGCAGATTTAACTTCTTTATGAGAACAAAGGGCATTCACAGCTTCTAAAATAACTGAGGTTGATCGATAGGATTTTTCCAATGAAAGTGCATGAAAATTCTTCTGAGCGGCTTTAATTGTGCGCTGATATAGAGTGCTCTTTTTCTCAAAAATTGCAGGAGACGTTCCTTGAAAACTATAGATTGACTGTTTTGGATCACCCACGGCAAATAGGGTGCGACTTGTTGACCGTGCACTCATACCCGCATAAAACTCTTCAATTAATGCTTGGATAATAGCCCACTGCGCTTCATTGGTATCTTGAGCTTCATCAATTAAGAGATGATCAATCCCTCCATCAAGCTTATATAAAACCCAAGCGGAGAGATCCACATCGGTTAAAAGTAACTTAGCCTTTTGAATAAGATCGTTGTAATCGAGAGAGTGTTTTATATTTTTTAGGCGCTCATAATTTTCTAAGATAACGGCGCCCAAAACATATAAAGCTTCTGTCATTTTCATACTAAAGAGGCTTTTTTGTTTTTGAAAAACATCCTGAAGCGCCTGAGCTTCTTTAATCAACACATCTAAAACATAAGGAAAATCCTGACAAATCGCCGTCGAAGCTAATTTTTTACGAATTTCTCCTTCTACTGTTAGAAAATGACTCGCATAAGAATCAAAATCTTTCTGCGTAAAAGAATCTTGTAAAGCAAGGAAAGCTTGAATAGCTTCACCGCGCGCGACATCTGTTTTCCCGCCTTTTATTAAGCAAGAACTCACATTTTTAAGCTCATCTAAATGCTCTTTGTGAGCCTCTTGAAACTGAAGAAGATAGTCTTCAGCCGTATCTGTCTCACAGCATCCAAAAAGCTCCTCCAGATTATGACGGGCTATTTCAAGACCTTTACCTAAGACTCTTTGAAGACGTTCAGGTCTTTCAATAAGGTTCTCTATAATTTCTTGAAAAGTTGATACATGTAAACGTTCTGTTAAGAGTGTTATTGACTGCTTCAGTATTGAAGAAGTGGTAGAAAATGTCAAAATCTCTTCAACAGCCTGGGTTAAAAGTGCTTGGCTTTCATGCTCCGCTAGAATTTTAAAATTCGGCACAATTCCCGCTTCCACAGGAAACTGCACAAGTAAAGACTGACAAAAACTATGAATTGTCGTAATTCGTATGCTAGGGACCACATGTATAAGATCTATAAAAAGAGAACGTGCTTTGGCTTGTTCTTCTTGAGAAGGAAGTCTTTCTAAAAATTGCTCTAGACTCTCTTTTAATTTTCCATCTGAACACGTTGCCCACTCTAAGGTATGATTGAGGAGCCTCTCTTTCATTTCTGCGGCAGCTGCTTTTGTGAAAGTAAGGCACAGAATTTTTTGAGGTTCAGCGCCTGTCAATAACAACATAAGAAGTCTATCTGTAAGGATTTTAGTTTTCCCTGTTCCTGCTGAAGCAGACACCCATACATTAAAGTCTGGATTAAGAGCTAAATGCCTTGAATTAGAAAGCTGCATTACAAACCCTGCCATTCTTGAATTCTCGATAAATGATGATAAGGTGAAAAAGACGGCGCAATCTCAAGAATCGGACAGGAAGCATAAGGTTTTTTGGGATCATCATATTCATTAATCATCTCTTGAAGAGATTTTAACGCTTTTTCAACAAGATCACCTTCGGCCATATCCAAAAGCATGCCTGCTGGTTGCCCTCCTGATAAATGCATATACCGCATTACAATTGAACGATGAGAATCTATTCCTTGAAATCCTCCTCTTTGTAAAATAGCCGCCTCAAGAGGAAGCTGTGGTTTTATTCCCTGGTCGATTTCTTTTCGGGTTGGAAGCCTTCCCGTTTTATAATCAATAAGGCAAGCTGTTCCATCTTCATTAAGGTCAATTCTATCCGCTGTTGCTTTAAGTTTGAAAAGCCCAAAAGGACCTTCAAGGAAGATTTCACCTCGGGCTTCGACAAATCTTGTGGTTGGGATTAATGTTCTTTCAACCCCTAAAAACCAGGTGATAAGTCGATTAAATCGCGTCCACCAAAATGACGCAACAACAGGATGACTTAAAGCGTCATTAAAAGTATTCTTTCCTAAATTAGAAAGAATTTCATGAGCTTGTTCATCTTGTACTGCATTTCCTTGTTTAAAAAATGTTTCGAGAATTTGATGAATCATCACCCCAAACAAGGCTGGACTGAGCCCTGGCTCCAAAGGGTCCAGAGGTTTCAACTTTAAGATTTCTCGCGCATAAATAGAATAAGGATCCCGAATCCATGTCTCAATTTGAGTCACACTCAACGTACGAGGCCGCGCCTCAAGAGGAGGACAAGGCGCAGGACGAAAAAGGATTTTTTGCTCTAAAGGATGATCTAAAATTTTTGCCCATTGCTGATAAACAGAACTTAAGTAGTGAGTTTCGTATTGCCCTTTGGCTTTAAGTTTTGCCAACAATTCTAACCACCATCTCGATGCAGGCTCAATCTGCCCTTCTTCACGCAAAGCCCGCGTCAAAATAACTTCAGGCGCTCTTAAAAGATTAACCCATAAATTCTTTTTAAGCTCATACCACTTAGCTCTCGTTGGGAGCCCTAGAATAGTTCGCATACCTTCATTCAACCAAGGACTTTGTTGAGAGTTCCCTGGCCAATTTTTCTCGTTCATCCCGCCAATAATTAGATAATCAACTGTTTGTAATTGAGCCTCTAGAGGCCCCCAGATATGGAGTCTTGGATGAACACCATAAGAGGGCCGAAGCGTTACTTGATTTAGAAGTTTTTCCAAAACAAGCGGATAATCTGTTCCCTTTATTTTAAGATGGCTTAAAGCTCGATCCAGTCCTTTTAATTGTGACGTAAATTCCTTGTAGCCTCTATAATCTTCAACCGTATCTGATGATAAAAATTTAATAAATTGCACATGTGCCTCTACTAAATCCTTTAACCGAATTGTTTGCTGTGAAAGCAAATATTTTAAAGAAGAAGCTCCTTCTTGAAGAGAAAGTAAAAAATTATAGAGCTCTGTTCCTTTCGGAATTTCTTTTAGAAGAGAAAATATATTGCCGGAAAATAACCGACCCCGCAAATGCTGGATTTCAAGTTTCTCTATGTGAGTTTTATGGATTTGAGCCATATAAGGGTGCTTAAGTAAGCTCAAAAAGGAAATACTTTCGAAATCTTTCAAAACACAATTAAGGGAATGCCTAAAAAAAAGACCTAAAGGAATCTCTGATAAATTCTTCCCATAAGAATCATCAATATTTAAATTCCACCGCGCAAGTTCCGATATAACGCGTTCTGCCAAAGCACGCAAAGGCGTAATTAAGGCTATTGTTTTATCCGATTCCTCAAGTTGCTCTCTCATTAAGAGAGCAATAACTCTGGCTTCTTCTTCAAGAGATGAAAATTCTCTTAAATGGAATTTTTGAGTCAGTGTCTCTGTGCGCGTCGCTGCTCCTTGTTTTTCATCTTGAGAAAAGGATGTTTCAGCAGAAAATAAATTTATGAGTGTCTTTTCTTCCAAACTATTCCAGCAATTTTCTCGATATACTTTTCCTTTGGGAAGTTGCTCTATCGCCGCTATAAATCTTTGCACAACCGGAATATCTTCCTCAAAACCCGCTGCAATGACCGGAATCTGCAGAGGATTTTGCTTCCATGCCTCAATCTGTAAATTAAGAAATTGCACAAAATGTATACACGGATCGCTGCGTTTTATTTGCCTTAAAAAACGAGGCCATCTCTCTTGAATGATTTCCAAATATTTTAAGTTCTCTTGCCAATGAGCCGCAAAAGCTTCAGGCGTTAATTTTCGGGCTCTCTCGAAAGGTATTTCAGCAAAAATAAATTCATCATGGAGGGATGACAGAGATTCTGCAAATTGGTTCGCTTGTGATTCTTCACGTACATATGGCTTTAAAAAATTAATAAAATGCAATTCACGTTCAAAAAAAGAGACTGGTGGAAGCAATTTACCTAAAAAATTATCGGCCTGAGTCGCCCAATCTCTCAAAGTAGTTACCTGCGGCAAAATAAATGTGTTGCCGGGAAAAAGGTTTTGCAATTCTTCAATAAACTGTCGTTTTGCACGTCGGGAAGGCAGAAAAACGAGGGCTTTAGATACCTCCAAAGGCTCCTCTTGACACGAATGATAGAGCTGCCATGCAAGTTGCTTTAAAGGATTAGCAGAGGACTTAGATAACGTCTGAAACGAAAGCATCTAAGTGAATTTTCTCTAAACGACTGACCCAATTCCCATGGGGTATAAGGCCTATTTCACGCGTTTGATTATCACCTTGCAGCTTCAATGAAACTTCAAGATAATTCTTAAAAATAAACTCTTTTCCTAATCTCTCTGGCCATTCCAAAAGGATAATTCCGCGCGCAAACGCTTCCTCTATCCCCAAATCCCAAATTTCTGTAGATGATTTAAGCCGATAAAGATCAAAGTGCCAAATATCTCCAGGAGTCCTCTCATAAATTTCTACCAACGTAAAAGTAGGGCTTGGTACTGTCATCTCAGGGTGGGTCAATTCTCGAATGAACGCTCGAGCAAATTCTGTTTTCCCTGCCCCTAAATCTCCTTGCAACATAATCACATCTTTTGGCGCTGAACATTGAGCAAGTTGTTGAGCTATTTGTTGCGTTTCCTGAAGCGTGGATAAAAAGAAAGTTTTCATGACTACTTTACTGCCCTTCAATCACAACAAATGCTAAAGCTTGAGTTTGAGTATCAGATAAACTCAGATGTAAAATTTCTTTTTGATACCCTTCTAAGCGTTGCTGTAAAATTCGTTGTGCCATACCATAAACACGAAGCTGGGGCTGCCCTGTTGCTTCGTTGTAAACTTCTACTTCAGTTAACAAAATCCCTTGAGAAAAACCTGTTCCTAGCGCTTTTACAAATGCCTCTTTCGCCGCAAAACGTTTTGCAAATGAGGCAGCAGGACGAGATAAAGCCAAAGCAGTTGTGATTTCAATAGGCGTAAAGACACGTTTCATAAACCGATCCTTATGACGATTCAATAAGTCCTCTATACGCTTGATTTCTACAAGATCAGTCCCAATACCAATAATCAATTTAAGCCTTACAATTCCAAAATAATTTCTCTATAGCTATCATAGAATGACTCTATGGTCACTATCAACACTCGAAATCGCTCGACAAATATTTAGGGTAAAAAACCGATAAGACGATGAACCTCTTTAAGAGTTGCACGCGCTTTGGTGGTTGCTTTCTCTTGTCCCACTTTGAGGATGGCTTCTAACTCACTCTTATCTTGTAACCATTTATTTGTCTCTTGACGAATGGGCCCTAAGGTAGATATCGCAAGTGCTGCAAGTTTAGGTTTAAAGATAGAAAATAAAGAACCTTTAAATTCTTGTAAAATCTTCTCAACAGAACATCCGGCCAGAGCTGCATAAATTGTCACTAAATTTTGGGCTTCCGGACGCCCGGACAATTCTTCTAAACTCTCAGGTAACGGTTCTGGATCTGTTTTAGCTTTACGGATCTTTTGATTTATCTCATCATCGCTATCCATCATATTAATCCGAGAAAGATCTGAAGGATCAGACTTACTCATCTTCTTAGTTCCATCGCGCAAGCTCATGACGCGAGGCGCAACACCTAAAATTTGAGGCTCTGGTAAAATGAAAAAATCACAATTATAAGCTCGATTAAAAGCGCCAGCGATATCTCTTGCAAGCTCAAGATGCTGTTTTTGATCTTCGCCAACCGGGACATGAGTTGTTTGATAGACGAGAATATCTGCCGCTTGTAAAACGGGATAAGAATAAAGCCCCAAGGCTGCTTGCTCACGCTGTTTGCCAGCCTTATCTTTAAATTGAGTCATACGATTGAGCCACCCAAGAGGCGTCAAACAACTTAAAATCCATGCAAGTTCAGCATGCTGGGAAACATGACTTTGCACAAAGACAAGAGATTTGCGAGGATCAATTCCTGAGGCAAGATAAGTCGCGGCTACCTCAAGTGTGCGTGATTTCAACATAAGAGGATCTTGGGGAACTGTAATTGCGTGAAGATCAACAATACAAAAAAGAGCCTCTCCTTCTGATTGAAGAGGTATCCAATTTTTAATGGCACCCAAATAATTCCCTAAGGTTAAATTTCCTGAGGGTTGAATGCCTGAAAAAATGCGCCTCATGACTCTTCTCCAAATTTAATCTTCTTAAATTTTTTCTTTGCCTCAATAAAATTTAAGGCCCCAGCTAATTGAGCAATACTCATAAAACTAATGATTCCACCGCCAACCAAATAAACCAAAGCAAGTATTTTGTCAGAATACGACCCTTCCAAGAGGGGCCCAACAAGTGACTTCAATATAAGGATAGCGAGGCTTGTGAAAAAACCCGCAACAAGCATCCTCGGAATAAAGTGTTTAATTCGGTCGTTCAAATGAAACTGCTTATGTTGCCAAAGTTTATATACCAGAATTCCGACATTAACCCATGAAGATATAGCTGTAGCAATCCCAATCCCCACATGACCATAAGAACGCACCAAACAAAGAGCGAGAACAAGATTTGTAACAATTCCTATAGCTGCCGCAATGAATGGAATTAATGTATTCTCACGCGCAAAAAAGGTGGAAGAAAAAACCTTAATGAGAATATAAGCAGGAAGACCCATTGCTAAAGCGATAAGTACATAAGAAGTTTGTTCTGTTGCATAAGCAGAAAAATGTCCATGCTCAAACAACACATGAACCAATGGTTTTGCTAACAAAATTAATCCTATCATGGCCGGAAAAGTGAGCAGTAAAGCATATTCTAACGCTAAATTCTGGCTTTGTTCTGCTTTTTGATACTCCTCGGCCCGAATTTGTTTAGAAAGAAGAGGAAGTAGAGCTGTTCCTACAGCTGTCCCTAACACGCTAATCGGAAGCTGCACAAGTCGATCCGCATAATGAATAAAAGAGACGCCCCCAGCAGGTAAAAAAGTTGCAATCAACAGATCTAAAAGTAAGCTAATTTGAACGACGCCAGAACCGGCCAAAGCTGGCCCCAAAAGTTTAAAGAATTTCTTAACCCGTGGCGTAAATTGAGGACGAGATAAATGCAAAACAATATGATTTTTAAAGGTGGGAACTAAGACCCATACAAACTGAACGATCCCACAGACAAGGACCCCCACTGAGAACGCATAACCATCTGTCGCTAAACCGAACCCCATCAATAAGTAGACAATCGCTATTATTATAATATTCCCAACCATTGGGGAAGAAGCAACAGCCGCAAATTTATCAAGAGAATTTAAAATACCACTATAGAGCGCGGTTAAAGACATAAAAAATATAAAAGGAAATGTAATACGGGTAAATTGAACGGCGAGCTGAAATCTCTCCGGTGTCTTTGAAAATCCATGAGCCACGACGGAAAGGATCTCAGGCATAAAGATTTCAACAACAGCCACAAGAATAAATAAAACAACTAATAAAACCATTAGGATTTCTTCAGCAAAACGACGCGCTTCGTCTTTCCCTTTGGTGGCTAAAATGCCTGAAATCATGGGCACAAAAGCAGCATTAAAAGCTCCTTCTGCAAGTATTTTACGAAACATTGAAGGAAATTTCAGCGCAAGGACAAATGCATCTGCAACAATACTTGCCCCCAAGAATCGAGCCATGAGAATTTCGCGCACAAAGCCAAAAACACGACTTCCCATTGTATACCCACCAATTGTTGCAATGGAACGTACAAGAGTCATTCTATTAACCTCTATTTATTTTTATTGTTGTCATATCACAATTTTTAAAAACCGTGCCAACGATTTATCAGAAGGAAATATCCTCTTTTAAAAACAAGGCATGAAGCGACTTAAGGTACAAGTTTTTAAAATTGTAATTTCTTTCTGGTTAAGTATTTACCGATATCTTGCCAATAGAATGCTTTTGAAGCGATGGCCGAAATACCATATCCCATCCCTCCTAATAAAATAGTGATAAGTAAATGCCAGAGTTTATAGGAAGAACAAAAATGAGATTTCAACCCCCAATCAAGCCCTTTAATAAAAACACCCATCAAACATGTTGCAAGAATAATCCGTGGAAAGCGTACCTTGAAACGTTCATCGAATTTGATGAGGCGCTCCTTTGTTAATATCCGCAAAAGATATCCAGCATTGATCCAGGCTGCTAAGGCCGTCGATAAAGCAATGCCCACATGCTTTAAGGGTACTATCAAGATAAGATTACAAACAATATTGGTTCCTAAAGAGAAAAGAGCTGCCCTTAACGGCGTTTTAGTATCAAGCTTGGCGAAAAAAATAGTCGATAATATTTTAATCAGAATGTAAGCGGGTAACCCTAAGGCAAAAGCCGCTAAAACCTTTGAGGTTTCGAGAGATTCATAGGCTCCAAAATGGTTTCGCTCAAAAAGCACCGAGATAATCGGATGCGCTAATAAAATTAAAGCGGTTGCCGCAGGCAAGGTGAGAATCAGCGAATACTCTAAAGCTCTATTTTGCATATAAACGGCGGCGTCTATTTCACCTCTCTGAAGATGCTTGGCCGTCAGAGGTAACAAGGCGGTGCTCATCGCAATCCCAATCAAACTTAACGGTAATTGATTGAGACGATCCGCAAAAAATAAGAAGGAAACGGCCCCTGTCGGAAGAAAAGAAGCAATCATAACGTCAACAAACAAATTGACTTGAACAACTCCGGCACTTATAGCCCCAGGAACCATCGTCTTTAAAAGGTTTTGAACATCAGATGTAAGCTTGGGCCAAACCCATTTAAAACGCACTCCATGAGAATACGCTGAGTAATGAAGCCAAGCATACTGACCTATTCCGGCAACCATCACACCCCAGACCAAAGCATGCCCTATTGTTGGGAAAGATTTATTGAAAGCCAGCATGGCTGTAATCATGCTGATATTGAGGAGAATTGGGGCAGCAGCTGCCGAAGAGAAACGACCCAATGAATTTAAGATCCCTCCCAAGCAAGCACTTAAGGAGATAAAAAGAATATAAGGGAACGTAATTCTTGTAAAATCAATCGCATATTGCAAGCGCTCTGGTGTTTCCTCAAATCCAGGCGCCAAGATATAGATTAACCAAGGAATCGTCACTTCTACAAAAGCAACCAGAAGCACAAGCACCAAAAAAAGAACAGATATAATTTGTTCTGCATATCGTGTTGCTTTTTCTAAGCCTTCACTCGTATAGAGTCGTGCAAAAAGAGGAACGAAAGCGGCATTAAAAGCCCCTTCTGCAAAAAGACGCCGAAAAAAATTAGGGAATTTAAAGGCAACAAAAAAGGCATCGGCAATCGGACCAGCCCCTAAAAATGAGGCAATAAGGATATCCCGAGCAAATCCAAGAATTCGACTGATGGCCGTGAAACCAGCGATCGTTGTAACTGACCGTAGTAAATGCATTTATGCCCTAACGTTTCTTTGTAAATTCACTATAGACCTTTCTGTTATATAAAGTCTTGCTTTCTTGTGGAAATAAAAAATTTTTCATATTGCTTTAAACTTGAAAGACAGCCTTGACTATAGATGTCTTTTAACAAATTTTTTCTGAATCATCTTGATTTTCCACCTGCAAAAAGCTTTGAACACTCTAAGGTTCGAGTCTTTAATTATCAAGAATATGGCTCCCTCAGCTCAAACCCCCACTCCCCTTTAGAGGAGGGGCTGCTAGATCAATCTGTTGTGGAGCAGACCACGCCATCGGAATCTTTACTTCAATCTCATGTTCTATCATTCCAAGCCCTTGAAGATCGCTATGCGCTATCCAATACCCAGAACGCCCGATTTTATCCCCACGACGCCACCACTTCTTTTCAAGGCTCGATCCAGTTAAGGTATTGATGAGGCCTTCAGGAAACTTATCCTGCAGGAGGCGACTAATATCCGTACGACCTTCATACCGTTGATACCACTCTGCCGTCACTGTGACATCAATCGCAGCCAAGGGAGTGGCAGTCCGGGAAATTTTCAAACTATCTCGAAAAAAATTTCCTTTTATTTTGAGGGATTCTTGGCCCCAGAAATAATCGGATAAGGTTACCTTTGGAGTCGTTCGCGACCAACAATAAAGGGCAGATCTTGCTTCAAGATTTTCAACAGGATCCTCTACATGATCTTCTTGGATAAAAAGGGGATCCCAAAAAGGCGCTTCTTTCAATGTCTCAGTAAGATCTTGCAAGATTTCTTTCGCATGACTGGGCTCGGCAATCAAAAGGATTTTTAATGTCTCTCCCTCAATTTGTTCAGGAATCGACAAAATTCTTCCTCGAAATAGGAGCTCAACCCCGTACCCTCGATCGCCTGAAATAAAAGCCCATTGGTGCCGATCTGGACTTAAAAGGCCACATTTAGGATTAATAATTTGCACACATGCCGTGGGATACTTGGCCTCTTGTCCGACAATCTCAAAACTAAACAGAGCCTCATCCTGACGCGCATGAATAACAGGGTCAAATTGGTCATTCTCATGACACCATACAAAATAAAATTTCATTCTTACCTCTTTCTGTTTAACAAACCTATCGACAACCTTTCTTCTTTCAGGATATAAAAACTAAAATATTTTTTAACTAATGAAGTCCCTCTCATGAACCCAACTGATAAAATGTTTCCTTCCTCCCATTCTTCACTGAACTGGCTTACACGTAAAGGATACCTCCAAGGTGTTTTCTGGATTGTGCTGGTCTGCCTCATTAGTAACCTTAATGATATCCTCATGCGCCTAGCGGGAACACGACTTCCTAGTATGCAAATCTCTTTCTTCCGTTTCTTTTTTGCCTTTCTCACTCTCATTCCTTTCATTATTACGCGCGGGAAAAACGCTTTTAGAACGGCTCAACCTGGCTTTCATTTTTTACGCGCCATTCTGGGATTTGGTGCTGTTGCTTTTTGGTGTACAGGCGTCAGTAAAGCCCCTCTTACCGTGGTCAGCACCATCGCTTTGACGGTTCCCATTTTTGTTCTTCCTATGGCATTTCTTCTTCTCAAAGAAAATGTCGGCTGGCAAAGAACAACTGCAACTCTTACAGGCTTTGCGGGAATTCTTGTCATCATCAAAGGAACAGCCGGCGAAGAGAGTTTTTTAAATTCTCTTTATCACCTCGATAACGGCTCTGTTTTTCTGATCGTTGCCGCTATCTTGTTCGCTCTAAGTGACATCCTAAATAAAAAAATGGTTCATCAAGAATCTCCCCTAACCATGTTGTTCTATTTTGCAGCAGGAACATCTTTATTTGGAATCATCCCCGCTGTCATGGTCTGGGAAACACCCACGACCACCGAACTTTTTTATCTCTTTTTCTTGGGCGCCGGAGGCAATTTAATCCTTTATTTCCTTCTTAAAGCTTTCGCCGCAACCGATGTTTCTGCTCTTGCCCCTTATCGCTACGTAGAGCTCATTTTTGCAACCTTTTTTGGGTATGTCTTATTCCAAGAAATCCCAACAGAAATGACCCTATTAGGTGCCTTCATCATTGTACCTAGTACATTTGCCATTGCTTATTACGAGACACGACAACAAGCAAAAAAGGCTTAAATCAGAATACACATCTATCCTCGGTAAAGCGGGAACAGAAAACTTCTTCTTCGGGAATTTCTCTCTTATTGGAGTCCTGCCTTCACGCCATTGCCCCGAAAAAAGGCCTCTTACACTTCTTCAAGTTCAATTCCCCATCCGACTTGATGCCCCCATTCATCTGTTTCAATCCTATGATGCGTCATCATCATATCAAGTAACGGCCGATAGCTGATAAAGAGCCTCTTGCCTTCAAGAGGAGCTTCCTCTAGAAGAACTTCTGCCTCATCAACTTTGAGGATTTTTACCGTTTCCCTCGTGTCATCAAAAACAATGACAGAGCCTTGAATCGGGACACGAGAAAGTTCTATCTTTTTCTGCTTCCCATCTCCGACAAACTCTTGACATAGCCTCTGGATACAGCCAACACGCACGAGCCCCCCTCGCCACCATTTTTCAATTGCAGGCGTTGTTTTATCGTTGCCTCGAATCTTGGTACGATACTTACAGTGAGTCTCATTCCCAATAAAGATGAGCTTACCTTCAATCGTACGCCGATATTCTCCATTTCGAATGGGCATCAAGAGTTGATGACATCCCCGGGCCGAGAAAGGTGGAAATCCACCCCCTTCGATTGTTAAATCTGTTTCCATGATAACCTCCTTACCATCTTACCCATCGAGGCAAGGGATGAGCTTGGGCCAGAGATGTCCGGCGTAAATATCCCTCAAGTGCATCAATAATGGCCTGCTCGTCTTCATAAGAAGGTTCTTGTGTTAAACCAGCCTCTAGTCCTAATTGATGAATATTCTTTGTCTCTAGTGTCATGTGATACCTCCTTTTTTAATTTATGATTTGTTTTTTCTAGTTTCAGACATCTGGGAGGCTCTTATTCCGGTCCCGTGCATCATGTTTCTCTTTCTTAAAGACCACTCAATCAGCATTTCTTGATCTTTATCTTTGAACGTTTTTATCTGTTTAAAAGTCATTTTTATTCTCCCTGTTTTGTTTATTTAGTTTTCTAATCTTTGTGTGCCTTTCGGCACGTTTTTTCTTTGTTGTAGGGTCTCATCAAAACCTCTTATTTCTTGGTTTTGATGTTCTGAGGTCATCGATAAAGTTTCCCTCGGGT
>JAFKGL010000023.1 GCA_017307065.1 Candidatus Paracaedimonas acanthamoebae | reverse complement strand
GGCTTTCATGTAAAGCTCCACTTGTTGGAGTTTGATCCATTCTCCAGGCATTCTTGACTCCTAACATCAAAAATACCTGAAAAATTACACGCTTCATTACCGGCAATCTTGTCTGTCGTTAAACCGGTAATGTTGATTGTCGCTCAATATGAGGCAGACTTAGAGAGAGACCGACTTAAAAAAGGTATTAAAAGTGAACCTATAAATAAGCAAGAAGAGCAGTATGTTATAAACAAATCACTTATTTCGAAAGAATTACAAGAGGTAATTGAAAAAGCGTTAATTCAATCAAGAAAGAGAGGATTTTCAATTAATAATATATCAGATTTTCTTGATGAGGCATTATTATTACCAACTATTCCTAAGTCACTTTTATCTCCAAACAATCGAGCACAAGATCTTCATCTTATAATGAAGAGATTTGAAGATGATAGTTTTTTTAGAGGATTTACTACATCTGTTCGTAAAGATTTGAAAAGCGTAATAGCATCTCTTGCGTATGCTTCTGCTGATATAGGAACTCATGAAGTACCTTTAAAAAATTTCTATTATTTTTGGGGTGATGCTGGGATGGGAAAGAGTTTATCAGCAAGAAATTTAGCGCTTTTTTTAGATTTACCTTACTATGAAGCCTATATTCGCAGTGAAACTGATTTATCTCAAGGGGGATTAGAGGGCAGTACTTGGTATCGACCTGATGCAAATATAGGATGGGTTGCTCGCCCTTTATTAGCAAAAGATTCACAAGGTAGAACTTATAAAAATAGTATATTAATTATTAATGATTTTGATAGAATTTTGCTAAATAATAGTGGTCGTGGGGGAGCAGCATTAGGGTTTTTGTTAGATTATTTAGATGCTTTAAAAAAGTATTTTTATAGCCCTTATTTTAGATCTTCAATAGATATTAGTCGCCTTACTATTATTTTATCGGGCAATAAACCAATTCCGGAAGGGGATGGAGGACCTACAGATACATACGCTGCCCTTAGAACACGTTTAAAGAGAATCCACTTCACAGGTTTTGATGAAGAAACAACCAAGAAAATTTTAGAATCGTATAGTCAAGATGTTATTTCTCATTTTTATTTGTCATCACATGCGACATCACCCGAGCAAAATCAATTATTTATTGATTATCTGACAACAAAGACATTAAGAGATAGCTCAAGTTCATCTATGAGAAAACTAAAAAATTTATTACATGAAACTGCGCTTACTACTAAATTAGCACTCATAGATAATGAAGATACAAATTTTATGCATGACTATCTACAAAAAATCCCTCCTCAAAACCTGGATGCTCAAGTGCCACAAAAAGTAAGACCTTTTTCTAATTTTGTTAATAATTTAAAAGGTGATATATCTATGGCTTCGGGATTATTGTATAAACATCCAATTATTATCGTCCCAATAATTTCCTTTCTTTTTTATATACATATGCTTTTCATAGGGATTTGATTCATTAGTTATAATGCTCCCATTCTTGAGCGGATAAGGAGCATTTTTCATTTTAAATATTAGTTGGACTTGGACCAGTGTGAGAATTTGAACGATTTGAGGTCTATAGAAGTGTAACCGTTGCAGCAGAAAGGATTAGTAATGCTCATGAGGCTCCTTTTCAAATTGATGCAGCTTTGTCTACATGTGTTTCTCGTAAGCAACCAGTTTATCTTGAAGTTTTAGAAGATGTGTGGCGTGCCGAATGTTCTATCTTTGCTCTTAATCCTATCATCAGAGGTATAATAGAATTATTTTATTGTAATAATTCAATTAAATTACGATAACCACTTAAAATTCTGACTATCTCCAAAGGTCTTGTGTCTTGTTTATAGATGATCAAATAATTGTAGACAGGCCAAAATAATACTGGGTGCTTCGTTAAATCTGTTCTTCGATGACCAAGATTAGGGTGCTCACTAAGCATATGACATTTTTGTTCAATTGTAGAAAGCACCTTAAGAGCAGTCACAGTACTTTCTTCAGCAATATATTCCCAAATTTCAAGAAGATCTTGCTTTGCTGCAGGCGAAAAAATAAAGAGAGACATATTATTTCTTTTTATTTAGCATTTTGATTTCTTGAAAAATTTGGTCCCCTTCAATTCCTTGTCCTTTTGAGAGTTGAGATAGACCTAACTCAATGTCATGGTTTAGTTTGTCAACTTGCTGTTTGAATAGAGTTTCTTTTTCTATAAAAAGTCTCAAAGCATCACGTACAACTTCACTAGCAGAATTGTAATATCCTTGTTCAACCTTCTGATGAATAAATTTCTCTAGGTTAGAATTTAAAGAAATGTTCATGTTCTTGTACCTCCTGGAAAGCTCCTATATTATTTTACTAGATATAACATAAAATAGCAATTTTTGTTATAATCTTTTTGGTTACATTATCGGCTCTAACTACATAAGCGGAACAAAATGTTCTTAAGATCTATTTTCAGAGAATCTGTTTACTTTTCGCTGATCGATGGCGTTCTCTCAGTTCAATATCGATGTATTTATCCGTAATGGCACCTGATCCATGCCCCGCATCATCTCGAACATGCTCTCTGGGTCTATGCTTGACATCATCGGAAATCCCCGTATGTCTTAACCAATGAACTGTGGCCTCAGATAAAAATTCAGCTTCTTCTCTAAAACCATCTTGATTTAAGTGGTGAACTGTTTGATCAAAACATGTTTGAACTATTTTACGAATGTAAGTGGTTGAACTAATAGCTCCATCTCCTTTTGCTTTCGGCAATAAGGGAGACAAATCAGCAGGGGAGGGAAGAGTTGATAAGCCTAAAGATTTTCGCCATCGTTTTAAGGCTTCTAACATAGAGTCACTCACCGCAATTTCTCTTTGCTTATTGCCTTTTCCAACAGTTGTGAACCACCAGCTTCCTTCACTGTCTCTGTAGAAGTGATTCATCTGTGGGGTCCAACGTTTGCTGGCAGCAAGTTCAGAAATGCGCAAATATAAACCATAAAGCAGTGACATCATAAAAAGAGTGCGCTCATGAAATTCTGGAGAAACTTCTGCCATCTGTTGGGCTGTGGTAATAACATACTGCCATTGATGTACGGAAAGTCTTCTAATCTTAGAGGGACCTTGAGCTTTTCGAATAAACTTACTCTTCTGGCGTATGAGTGCTACTGGATTTATAGAGACATATTCGTCTTGCAGAAGATAGTTATAGAAAGACCCTAAAATAGCAAATGTATCTTTAAGGGCGCTTTGAGAGATTTCAAAGTCTTTTGGATTGGGTTTTTCTCCTTTTTGATGGGCTACCTTGGAAACAGTTACAACGAAAGGGCGCCATTCTGGGTTGGCAATTCGTTCTCCATCTTTATTGATAAAGCGTGGGACCTTATTAACACCAATCCAAGCTTTAGGAGGTTTTTGACAAAAGTGAATAAATTCTTCGATATCTTGGCGTTTTAATTCCGCTAATGGTTTCTGGGCAACCATAATACACCAATGAAGTAAGCGCTCAATTTCTCGACGATAAGCATTAAAAGTTCCTTGGCTGCCTGTGTAGGACTTAAGGAATTCATGAGATTTTTGATAATCACAAAGATTAGCGTCATTTGAAAAAGAAGAATAATTATCAACTCTATCAATATGCTCAAGGCTATCAAAGATGGGTAATGGAGATTTCATAGGATCCTTTTAACACATTTTCATTTGGGGTGATAATGGAAATTATCACCCTTATTGTCATTGATCGATTCTAAATTTCTTTTAAAGCGTCGTTTGCCCCTTTTTTATTGTTCCAAATTTGATAAGTTTTTCTTGAATCCTTTTTATATGGGGCGAGCTTTTTGGAAAATTTTTTCTTATCGTTCTTAAACTCTCATTCAAATAACTGATCCCTTTATTATATAGATGATCAGATTGAATATGATTATTTTTTTTCTTTTCTTCTTTCGATTTTTTTATATACAAACTTGCTAGAATTTCTAAGCAGTCGTAGCTTTCTGGATGATTATTTCTCTGATATACATCCAGTGCTTCTTTAAGAAAAGATTCGGCTTTCTCTAAATTTCCCTCTAAAAAATAATTTTCTCCAAGCTGTTTTAAAATCCTGGCCGTCTCAGTATGTTCTCGACCAAAATTATTCTCGTAGATCGTGAGACTATTTGTTAATAAATTTTTTGCCTCTGAATAACGTCCTACCTTTTGATAAACATTCGCTAAATTAGCTTGAGCCCACGCAAAATATACATGAGATTGAGATACATTATGTTTATATATTTCTAAAGATTGATTTATTAGTTCTTCAGCCTTTTTATAAGATTTTAAATCACAATAAACATTCCCTAAAAAACCAAGAGCCCCGGCAATATCCATATGGTTGTCAGGGAACTCTTTTTTATAAAAAACTAAACTTTCATGAAGTAACTCTTTTGCTTGATTATACAATCCTAAATCTCTATAGACGGCCCCTAAATGTACATAAACCCAAGCAGTCCCAATATAATTATTAGCAAGATATGTTCTGTAAATTTTCAAGCTTTCTTCAAACAGTTGTTTTGCTTTTATATAATGACCAAATTCCCAATAAACATTGGCTAAATGACCTATGGACCAAGCAATAAAAATATAATTTTGAGGGAAATATTTTTTCTGTAATTGAATACCTTTCTCAAATAAACTGATCGCATTTTTGTATTTCCCAAGAGCTTTATAAACGTTAGCTAACTGTACAAATGCCCATGAAAGCCTAAATTTCTCTTGAGGTAAATGATGTTCATATACCTTTATCCCATTTTCCATGCAGCTTTTAGCCTTTTCATAATCACCTAATTTTCGAAGAGTATTTCCTAAATAAATTAGTGATTTAGCTAATTGAGGATAAAGATGATAATGTTTTAATGTTTCTTGGCAATTGGTAAGAATATTCTGTGCCTTTATATAATCACTTAAATGAAAATAAATCCCCCCTAATTCAGTGCTTATAATAGATTTGATATCAGTACTTAAAAAATAATCATGATTCAAAAATGTTTCACAGTGGCTTATTAATCCTTTCATACTTATAAAATCTTCTTTATCTACAATATCCGCGCTATACTCCTCTAAGACGTTCCCTATTTTGTGTAATAGAGGACTATCTTCTTTTAAATTTAATGCATTTATGAAATAGGCAAGACTTATTTCTTGAGTACTGCGGTGGATAGAAAAAGTTAGAATTTTGTTTAAAGAAGATTGTCTTGTTATTAACGAATATTTATTTAAATTAAATATAAGATTATCTGTGATAATGTCTTTATTATATTTATCTAATAGATTTCTCGGGATATCTTGAGAATCCATCAAACTAATTAATAATAAGAGTTCTGTAAATTCTTTATTTGTTTCAATAATTTTTTTAAGAGATAAGATAATGATACTAAAGCGAGTTTTAGTATATTCGCTTACTTCTTTTAAAACACTTTCCTGCAAAAGGGTAAAATCTTGGTTATATTCCTTCATATATTCAAGATATTTCTCATAAGAGACATGCGTTGCTTTTAGGTAATGTGCCGCTATAGTAATATCTAAAGGAAAAGGAGGAATATAGGCTAAGAATTTATTTTGCTCGTTTTTTTGAGAAATAAGGTATTGGGTCCTTTCTCCATTCATAATGATTTTATTAAAAAGATCTGTCTTTTCTCTATCATCTAATTCTCCAACAAGAATTGTATTGTGTATATGGCTATTATTTTTAATATGGCCATCTCTTGTTGTAATAATAACTTTACCCTTACCCCACATCGTTGATTCATAAGGGAAGAATTTTTGAACATCAGAAAATTTTTCAATATTATCGTAAATTAAAAACCAGTTAGCATTCGATTTCAATTTTTCTTGAACAAATAATAAAAATTTTTCTTCTCTTTCTTTTAATTTTTTTATTTCTTGAAATGATTTTAATATTTTTCTTTCTTGATCTGTTTGAGCAAGGGTATAAGCAAGATTTTCAAATGAATTGATAAGAGTTTCTCTGGTTTCCGCATTAATTTCCCATATAATTGGTGATGATTCTTTTCGTGCATATTGACGTGCAATCGTTGTTTTACCAGCGCCACCTACTCCAACCAAAGCAATGACTTGAATATCTTGTAATCTTTTGAAATTTTCTTCTATTTTTGCTATTAAATCAGGACGATTTAAATAGCTGTTATCAGCAGGAACAGTAAGTTCAGATTTAATAGATTGAGAATTAGAAATAAGAAAATTTTCTAATTTATTATTATATAATACCATAGATAGTCCATAAAAGCCTAAAAAAATCCCTCCCCCCATTAAGAGATACATTTTTTTCCCGCTAATTTTTTTTGAAAAGTGATTTGTAACTATTGGCGTTGGAAATCTGATTCTCTTTAAAAGGGTAGAATATGCTCTTTGTTCATAGAATATAGAATTGTGATCATTATCTTTGTTAGTTAGAGTAAGAAGCATTTCTAAATTTGCTTCACTATAAATTCGTTTTAAAATTTTTACGAATGACCCAAAATAATTTTCAAGATTTCTAAAATCGATATAATTAATGTCGGAGATTTCTTTCAAGATCTCATCTGTAATTTGCATATCTTGAACGAGACAAATAATATTATCGGCCAAATATTGATCCGACTGTGAAATATCCAAAATATCTTGCCGAAATTGATTTAGGGTATCTGTTGTTAGGATGTAAAGAAAGTTAGATTCTAGTTTTTTCTGTATCGGATTCTCATGAATATTAAGTATTTTGATCCCTGCAATTTTAAGATGATCAACCAAGAAACTAAGAAAAGAATTCTTATTTGTTTGCAACTCGTTATTAATTAAGACTGGTTTAATTAAATAATAATAAGATTTTTTCTCCGATAATCTGTGGAGCTTCTTTAATTCTTGTTCAAATTCAAATTTATATAATAATCTTGTATAATGACGTCGGATAAGCTCTATTTTTCCTGATTTTTGAATGAATGGGATTATATCTTCATGAGAGATTTTTCCTATTCTATCTCTAATTTTACTTTTATGCGCCTCAACTGTCCCCTCTTCAATAGATAATAATTTACCAATTCTCTTATGTTTCTCACCATTAACAAGGCATGAGATAATATCTATATGGCGAGGAGTAAAATTTACTCCTTTTATCTCTAATAACTCTTTAGAATAAAACTCCGTCGGGAATTGAGGAAATTTAAGTATTTTACACATCACACTTTATCAAAATTGACTCTTTAAATCATCTACACAAATTTTAACTTAATCTGCTACATGACTATTATCTAAGCAAGCTTTTTATACCTCAACTTCAAAAAGTTAAGATCATAATTTGCCATATACTATATAGGGTATATGCAGTTAAAGGCTGCCTCGAAGAAGTAAAATGAATCTACTTCGTGATGGCTTTGAAAATTTAGTTTCTTGGATGTATCTCTATTAACTTATGAATAGTCCTGCCTGGATATCTCTCAGTAAGTGCTCTCTCATATTTTTTCCGCTGAAAAGTATCACTCTTGGCACCGCCAAATTTAAAGTCGTATACATACACATCTTTCCCACTTACCCATACAACATCAAGTTGGGCTCTCTCTCCACCACTTGTAGTAATAATTTTAGCAGGATCAACATGCAGTAAAGCGCCACCTCTTAAATGCTGCACACGCTGAATAGCATCTTTACATACTGCATGCTTATCTACGCCAACAGTGGAGCCCAAACGATCAGCTCCTTCAAGAAAATTAGCGTAATTTGCAACTGCTTTTAAAAAGTTTACGAGTGTACTTGAATTTGGATCTGCGTTAAAGGCGTCAGCAGTTGTATCAATCCTTTCACCAAGACTTATTTCTCTTCTAATATCTCGGGTTGATTCGCTAGAACTAGAGCTAGCGCTAGAAATAGCAATATCTGATAAATTTGTTAATATTAAGAGTAAAGAAAAAAATTTCAATATTTTCATATAATTCTCCATTATAGTTAATTTTTATAATTAAAAATCTTTTTATTTGATTTTGAAAATATTATGAATCATAAATATTAATAATCAGTTACACGAGATATTGCCGAATGACCAATAACTATAAAAATAACTAATGTGAAGAATAAGAAGAATATGCTAAGAATTAATTATCCTATCCCTAAATGGGCAAGAATGACGTTATAAACATCTATAGATTGTAATCGTTCATTAGAAAAAATATGTTTTTGTTTACTAATAATAAGAGGGCCTTGATCAGGCGCTGTATAACGACCATGGGATCCTTTAATTAAGGATGGATCCAAGGGAATTACATCCAATAAATAACGAAAGCCTAATTTTTTCTTGGCCATTGCCATTAGAAATTTTAAATTCGGAAATGTAATTTTTGGATCAACAAAAAGTTCTACAGGATCATAGCCTGGCTTACGATGTATATCAACCGTCCGTGCAAAATCAGGGGCTTTATGTTCTTCAAGCCAATAGTAATAGGTAAACCACGAATCCTTATCGGCAATTGCTATTAAATCGCCAGACCTCGGATGATCTAAATGGTGTAGAGCTTTATCATTTTCAGCCAAAACGAGTTCAATACCGGGAATTTTTTCAATAAGCTTACGTATTTTTGTGAGTTTACTTTTATCATTTACATAAATATGCGCAATTTGGTGGTCAGCTACAGCAAAAGCGCTACTTGCGCCAGCATATAAAATCTCCCCTCCTCGTTCTTCTCGAATTTCAAGATAACCATTCTGCCTTAATATCCTATTTATCGAGATTGCATTATGTACAGGTGTGATCCCATATTCAGAAAGGACAATAACTCGTGCTCCCCTCGATTCAAAAAATGTAATTAGATCTTCACAAACTTCATCAATTTCTTTTAAATCAATCGCATTATCTGGATGATATGGGCCTCGTCGTTGAAGATTATAATCCAAATGCGGTAAGTACATAAGGGTTAGTGTTGCCGGTTTTTTTTCTTCTAATTTTTTAGAAGCTTGTGCAATCCATTTTGAAGAGCGAATAGATGTTTTAGGCCCCCAAAAATCAAATAAAGGAAAGGGACCATATTCATCCTGAAGTTCTTGTCGTAACTCTGAAGGATAAGTATAGCAATCTGGAAATTTACGACCATCGGCCGCATAAATAGGTCTTGGTGTAGCCGATGCATCAACAGTTGAATACATATTATACCACCAAAACATATTCGTGCATGTAAAAGTAGGATCTAATTTTTTGGCGACCTCCCAAATTTTAGGACTCCTTACCAATTTGTTCGATTGCTTCCAGAATTTAACTTCACACTCCTCTCGAAAATACCACCCATTTCCCACAATGCCATGATCACTTGGCCATTGTCCTGTAAGATAACAACTCTGCATAGTACAGGTTACAGCTGGAAGAGCCGGTTTGATCGTAGAAATATTTCCTTGAGAAGCCCATTGAGTTAAAAAAGGCGTATGTTCACCTAATAATTCTTTTGTAAGCCCAACAACATTAATAACAGCTGTTTTTTGCATTTTTTAATCCTTTGGTTTAAAATTTTGCAAGACCCATTCATATTCGCGCTGAAGAGAATCTTTTAAGTCCTCTTTTAAGGAAGGAGGAAGGACATCCCATGTATAAGTTTCAATCTCAAGATAAGATGTGGCCTTATTCTCTTGAATTAAATTTAAGACTGTTTTAACGTCATTTTGTGTGGAGTGAAGAGTATCGTATTTCTCTAAAAATAGCGGTACATGAAAATGTATACGCCATTCGGCTTCAGCCATTTTAGAAAAATCTGGAATTGCTTTTATTAAATCTTCATAACGAGAGAGATTTCCATGTTTATCGCGTATGATAACTTGATGAAGATAAGGAGACGCGGTTAGCGACGTCAAATTTTGTATTATGCCTTGTTGTCTATCCTTATCGTTTGATACGTGAACCTTTAAGGCAGAACTTACTTGAACTTTACCAATCTCGATACCGGCCTCTTTTAAGAGTCTTAAATTTCTTGTATGATCTTCATATTCAATGGAAAAATGACAAATATCATAGCATAAACGCACATGTTTTCGTATATAAGCCTCTGCTTTGTTAGGAGAAACTTTCAAAAGAGACGCAAGTTGGGATGCACCTTCAAAAAATAACCACTCCTTGAAAAAGAATATAGCTTCTTCCGTGGTTGCAATTAAACAATCAGGTTCTGGCTCAATATCAATATGAAGTGACTTCCCTTCCCCTTCATTAATTCTCACCATTTCAGCCACAACTTGCATGAGAGAAAAAGTCGCTGTGCGAAAAGTAGTAAGCTTTGTAGAGGCATCAAGCCATGGCTTATAAGAAAGAGGAGATGTAGAAAAACCGCTTTCACTTCCTGGAGGAGTTAACGCCGTTAATATTTTGACAAGCCTTAAACTGTAGTCTCGTCTTTCAGAAGTTGTCCAATCCGGTTGATAGACTTTTTCTTTGATAAGCTTGTGATGGAAATGATCATAAACAAAGCCATTAATAGTAAAAACATAAAGATTATTGTGTGAAAGCCAATCTTTAAAAGCAATGAGAGCAGAGCTAGAGAGAAGTTCTCTAGAAGCTTTATCCGACAATCTAAGCCCGATCCCAAAGGATTTATCAGGAGAAAGAGATGCTTTAAGAGGTAAGATATAATTCTCTAAATTATGAAAAATTTCATTCCAATGCTCTCCTGGATGAATATTTGAACAATAAGTAAGATGAAAAAAATCATTTTCCCCTATTCTCATGAAATGTACTTCTCTTGTAAGAAAGTTGTTGCTTCGACATCGTATTTTTCTAAAAATCGAATAGCTTCTTGAAAAAGATGAATATCAACATTATGGATTTCAATGCCTTTTCCAATCTTCTCAAGCATCATAATTGTTAATTCCCCTCCTAAATGTTCTTGAAATTCTACTAATCCTTTAAAAATACTGGCAGGATGATCAGGATTCTCAGCATGTTGTGAAAGTTCTGGCACATAGAGGCAAAAGTTTAATCGTTGCAGAGTCTGTAAAATTTTTTCCCACTCAACTTGAGATAAAAAACCTTTTAAATGAGAATAGGTTATATCTAAAGCAAGACCAATCGCCACCGCTTCTCCGTGACGTAAGCGATGATGGGTGAGCTGTTCTAATTTATGAGCTGCCCAATGACCGAAATCTAAAGGTCTAGAGGAACCCATCTCAAAAGGATCCCCTCCCCGACCAATATGATTCATATGTAATTCAGCGCAACGGACAACAAGCTTTTCCATAAGCTTCATGTTTCTCTGCTGGCTTAATTGAATGGCATTATCATGAATAAAATTAAAAAATTTTTCGTCTTTAATCAATGAAACTTTGACCGCTTCCGCAATCCCAGATAGCCAATCTCTATCTTCAAGTGTTTCAAGATAATCAAAATCGTTAATTACAGCGTAAGGTGGAGCAAAAGTGCCTAAAAAATTTTTCTTACTAAAATAATTGATACTATTTTTAACACCAACCCCGGAATCTGCTTGAGATAAAACAGTCGTTGGAATGCGAATGAGACGAATTCCGCGATGAGACGTTGCAGCAGCATAACCAACCATATCTAATAATGCCCCTCCCCCAATAACAAGAATATAAGAATGGCGACATAGACCACATTCATGGATTTGACGGTAAACACTCTCTAAGAACTGGGGATCATTTTTAATTCCTTCACCACTTGGAATTATGATGGGGTTTTGGCAGAGCATCATG
Organism: Candidatus Paracaedimonas acanthamoebae; assembly: GCA_017307065.1. Taxonomy (NCBI): domain Bacteria; kingdom Pseudomonadati; phylum Pseudomonadota; class Alphaproteobacteria; order Holosporales; family Caedimonadaceae; genus Candidatus Paracaedimonas; species Candidatus Paracaedimonas acanthamoebae. Next base: position 21,620 of record JAFKGL010000023.1, on the reverse strand, counting down.
ATATTTGAATGTGTGTTTGCGTAGGAAATCATATGATCATACAAAGACGGTTGTTTTGTGAGAACTCCTGCATCAACAATAATTAAGACCTTTACGGGAGTATTTTTCTTTCCTTTCTCAAGTACGTTAGAAAGAGTAAGATTATCGCTCCTAAAAAGTTCTCTGGTAAAATGAACTTCATAGGAAAAAGGGACAGAAAATTCTTGTCTTAAAATATCCATGAGTCTTCCTTTCTTCAAGTAACAGAACAATATTTAGCAAAGAGATATGAAAGCGGTATTAATCCCAATACACCCACTCCATATTCCCAAGACGCAAATCCCGTTACAATGGCAGCATCAGAAAGAATTAAAGAGAGTATCCCTGCTTTTACAGCTTGCCGAACAACTAAGGGATGAGGTTTCTTCATGGCTTTTAAGAGAGGTTTAAAAATAGAATAGGAAAAAAGAACCATGAGAGCCAAAGAAGGCATAATCTCTAACCCTCTATGGATAATTGCAAAAGTAGTCAATATGATTGATAAGATATAGAGAATGGCGGATGGCCAGAAGCTAGCTTTAAAGCTCGTGCTAACTTCTTTTTTGCTGATAAGAGTTATTGCGGCTACAAACATAAGTTGGCTTGCGCTTAAAATCCCCAGAGGAATTTCTAAAGAATTCCCTAATTCTCCTGCAGCACTTGCTCCTAAAATTAAATTACTACTTCGACAAAGTCCCATAATAAGTGCGCCAAGATAGGTAAAGTGCTTCGCATAAAAATTATAAAAAAATGTTAGAAAACAAATTATGACAGCAATATAAAAGGATAAAAAAGATACTTGGTAAGCTGCACTAATACCTATTGCAAATAAACTTAGGCCAAATATTGCTGCTTGTTTTCGTGTGATAATACCACTTGGAATCAATCTTTCTGGACGTTCTTTACGATCAAGTTCTGCATCACGAACATCATTAAAAATAATTCCCCCTCCATAGAGTCCCGTTGTTGAAAGAAGAAGCCACAGTAAAGGTATCCAAAAATCAAACTCATGAGAAGTTGTAATGGTATAAGTATGCGCTACGAAGAAACCTGCAAAAATGTCAGCCATGGAAGTCATGATATTTGCAGGCCGCATTAAATATATAAACGCTTTGAAATTACGCACTATTATTACTCCTTAATTAATAATAATATTATCTTCAATGCTTGCTAATAAAGTTTGCCCCCGTAAAACAGAATTACCGTTAAATAAGGCTGTTTGATCCATATGAGGAGGATTTAACCAATCCTCTTCTTTCATTTGGCCGCTTTGAGAGTAAACGGTCAAAGAATTTTTGTAACACACATCATGAATATGTTCCTTGGGAATACCTCTCTCACGCATAAGATGGGCTGTCTTAGAAACGGCTAAAGGATCACTATGTCCCCAATCAGCAGAACTATCTACAATGATCCGTTCAGAACCATAATGTTTAACAATGTCTACCATTCTTTCATTTCCCATTTTTGTATGGGGGTAAATCGTAAATGCTGCCCAAAAACCACGATCTAATACTTCTTGTGCTGTTTCTTCATTGTTATGATCAATGACAACTTGATGAGGTTGCAACCCATGCTCTAAGCAGACATCCATGCTTCTTGAGGTACCTTGTTTTTTATCGCGATGCGGGGTATGCACCATTACAGGTAAGGAAAGTTCTTTGGCGAGCTCTAATTGTTTACGAAAATATTTTTCTTCAGCAGGTGTTTGTTCATCAAATCCAATTTCACCAATAGCAACGACTCCTTCTTTACATGCATATAAAGGGATCAATTCCATAACTTGCTCAGCAAGAGATTCATTATTGGCTTCTTTTGAGTTAAGACCGATGGTGCAATAATGTCGAATCCCGAATTGACTTGCTCGAAAACGCTCCCAACCTATTAAACTATTAAAATAATCTTGAAATGTGCCAACAGAAGTACGTGGCTGTCCCACCCAAAAAGAAGGCTCTATTATGGCTACGATGCCAGCTTTCTGCATTTTAATAAGATCTTCTGTTGTTCGTGAGGTCATATGGATATGAGGATCAATAAACATATTTGTCTTCTCCGCGCGTTAAATTGTTAATCGTAGAAAGGTTAAAGTGGTTATCTATCTCACATATGTTTGGCTTTATATTTTCCTGTAAATGTGAATATTGAATAAGATTTTCTTTTGCTTCAGGTAAGGGACAATAATGGCAAGCTAAAGCTGCCCCTTGCTGTATTTCTCTGTTTGGATTTTTTAAAATTTGTGTTAATGCAGAAATATTATTCATAGTAGAAATACCTACAAGGTACCATAAGTCGCTTTTTACTGGGCGCTTAGCGGATATTCTTTCAAAGGCATAATCTATAAGCATAGAAGCTAATGTCGGGTTAGCTCGTATATTAATGCCAACAATATGAGAGATATCAGCGCCGATAAAAAGAGCTTTTAAAATCATCTGATTCCAAGCTTCTTGATTAAAAAAATTAAAAGGATATTGATTATATAGCGCGATCGCATTAAAAACGGATGTCATGTTGCTTCGTATTCCTTCTGCGGCCTGCAAAATAAAATCTTGAGGTGCAGGTAAGAGAGGAAGGCTTTGATAAAGGGTCACTAATTCTTGAATATTTGCTGTAGCATAGAGTTTTAAAAATATTTTTTTAAAGTCTTTTTGTCGAGTATTTGTGATCATTAAAAGTAGAAAAATACGGGCAGCTTGATCAACAGACCAATGAGATAGATACCAATTTTTACGAAGTATCTTAATTCTTTCTAATAAATCTGGGGTTAACTGAAGTTGGTCTTTCGTAAAATAGCGCGGGATACTACTAAATATCTTAAAATAAATAAAATCTGACTTATCTGAAAATGCATGTTCTTGCTGATCTTTTAACCACTTAAAGCTCTCTTCTTGCGCATTAAGAATTAGAATTTCTTCCAATAAAGAAAATACTTGTTCAAGATTAGACTGATAATACACTTCCCTCTCCTTACTTTATCAATCATTCAAAAAAATCCTTAACTATTAATAGTTTACTAAAAGATAATATTTAAAATAGTAGAAAGTTAGCTTAAATTTAAACAATGCTTGCTTGAGACTTATTTTATTTATTATTGGATAAAAATTTTTATACTTTTATGCTTTCAATAGAATTTTAAGAAAAATTTCAACTTTTGAAGGATTTTGCAAAATCCCATAATTTTAATAGGTTATATAAGGAATCGAGTAATGTCCGTGAATGTATTAAAATTAAATCGTTCTGTTGTTGCTATTCTTGCTGGTTATGCCATTGAAAAATATGACATGTTTCTGTATGGTTTTTTTACAATTCTTATGGGAGAACTTTTTTTCCCGCCTCATCTCACAACGAATAATAAATCTCTCTCAATTATTTTAAGCTTAGGAATTTTTGCTTCTGGTTATATTTTGCGCCCTCTCGGAGGGATTTATTTTGGACATCTGGGCGACAAATTAGGCAGAAAAAAGGCTCTTTTAATGTCGTTAGGCTTAGCTTCTTTCTTTCCCTTATTACTAAGTGTCTTACCCGTATATAATACGATCGGTATTTTTGCGCCTATTTGTTTGATAATTTGTCGCCTTTTACAAGGTTTTTGCTCTGGAGGTGAATTTAGTGGTGCATCTGTATTTCTTCAAGAACAAAGCTCTGAAAACAATGTCGCTTTTCTGGTAAGCCTCCTTCGTTCTGTAGGTTTTTTTGGGGTGGCGTTGGGAACTATCGTTGCTTATATATCTACTCTTCCTACAATGCCTCATTGGGGGTGGAGAATACCTTTTTTTGTGGGGTGGGTTCTGACAATTGTCTTTTATTTTATACGACTTAAATACATGTTAGAAAGCAAAGTTTTTCAAAAAATAGAAAAGAATCATAAGATTAAGAGATTTCCCTTAATTGGACTCCTGAAAAACTCTAAGGACCGTTTGGCTGGAGGAATAGGGTTAACAATCTTTGCATCTACCTCCTTTTATATGTCTACTATATATACAGGAAGCATTTTAAAGATATCATTTAATCTTCCAAATTATAAGATCATTGCTATTAATATGGGGATTGCTCTTTTTTCAGCAATTATAATCCCTTTTCTTGGCTTATGGGCTGATAAATTAAAAATAAGTAATTTTCTTACCAAATCAATTTTATGTAATATCATACTGATTTATCCTTTATTTTGGCTCATGGAAAAATATTTTTACCTTCCAAATTTTATAATTTTTCAAATTATATTTGGAACTCTTTGTGCTAGCTTTTATGCGCCTTTTGCAGGATTGCTTCCTAAAATTTTTTCTGCTGAAGAACGGTATAGCGGTGTTGCATTTAGTATAACATTTGTACAAGCTATTTTAGGTGGTTTAACTCCCTTTATCTCTGCTTTGCTTGTCTATATGACTGGCGATAAAAAAGCGCCTGCATACCTTTTAATAGTTGGAGCATTGATTGCACTTATAAGCATGATTAAATTAAAAGTTATTTTACCCTATTCAAATCTTATTGAGAGTATATTTCCTACAAGAAAGTTTGCTAGAATATTGGCTTCGATTAAAGAGTTTAGATAATTTGTAATTAGATTTCAGAGACTTTCAAAAATAGAAAATTACATCCTTGAGTGTATCTACATTGCACGTTTAAAATAAAGCTTAGCAAAGGGTTGATAGTTCTCATAGCCGTGGAGATATGCTTGTATAATACACTCAGCGGCCTTCTATAAAAGAAACTTTCAAGATTAGCGTCAGAAACATCTATCACCATATTTCTGAACCTGAGACTTCCATCTAAGTTATTAAGAAAAATCCACTCATACATAGGATTAATGGCTGGCTCTTTATTCATTTCTTCTTTTTGGTTTTTTGCTGTTAAAAAATCGAAAAACAAACGACTATCTTGAATGGTGGATTATTCATTAAAGCGTTGTTCAAATCATGTTTTTTTAAATTTGTACTTTATGTTTGTGAGTTTTTGAATCGCGAATGGTGAAAATTATGGATAGATTAAGTTTTTAATTTAGTTGAAAAAAGCCAGTTAATACAATCTTATTTTTTAAAGATAAGAAAATACAACTGGCTTTTGAAAATTAAAGGATATTAATTAGTAAGAACCGCGTCCACCACCAAAATCCCCGCCTCTTGAGAAAGAACGACCGCCACCGCCGCCGCCTTCACGAGGGCCTCTATTATTAAAACGGGGGCCACCACTGTGGCTACTACGACGCTCACCACCACTTTCGCCACCGGCACCAGCAATATTTACCTTCAAGGTACGACCTGAGAAATCTTTTCCGTCATAGTCAGCGATTGCCTTCTTTGCATCAGCTTCATTAACCATTTTTACGAAACCAAATCCACGTGAGCGACCTGTGCGGTGATCTTTGATCACTTTTGTAGATTCAACAGGACCGATTGCTTCAAAATAAGAAGCTAGATCTTGCTCAGATGTTGTAAAAGACAAGTTACCAACAAACAATTCATTATTCATACTTTTTCTCCAGTCAGATTCCAAAAACCATCTCCTACAAACACTCCCTGCAAGGTTTTTGAACTACCAAGAAGGCTATACGACTGGACATGGACTCTGATTTAGTTATACAGTCTAAACCATTATAGACTCTTTTAATATATGATAAAAAATGCGCATAGTCAAGGTTATGACTATGCTAAAAAGGCAAATTGACAGATATTTTAAGTTAATAAAATTCGATTTCTCGCAAACCTTTTTTTTTATAGTTTAAAATTAAGCAGATATTAAATGCTTATTATATAGTTCCTTGGTTGATTTGAGATTTTAGATGTGAATAAAATTAAAGAGTTACAAATTGTAACATGTAGCAATGTACTTAAGTTAAAAAATGGAGAATTATGATGAAATCAAAATTACTTACTTATACAATCCTTGCTTGCATGACGTCTCTGATAGGATGTGCAGAGTATGATTTAAAAAAGGCTCCAGGTTATCAATTTACAAAAGAGCAACCCATTCATCTCGATGTAAAGAATTTAAAAATCATTAATACGCCTCTTGGTAAAGAGACACAAACAACTAAAAATCTTCGCCTTGCTCTTCAAGGATGGGGAAATTCTCGTTTTGTAACATATGGAAATGATAAGAGTGCCATTTTGATAGTTGAAGATGCTAAATTAGACACCTATCAGGAAAAATATGACGGAAAAATTCGGGTCAAATTAGAGCTTCGTAATGATCAAAATTTCATTATAGGCTCTGTGCATGCGGCAGTTGTTCGCACACTTCAAATTCCTGTGGACCTTTCTTCTGAAGAAAGAGAGCAGCAACTTAAGCGTTTCCAAGAAGAGCTGGTCAATGACATAGATAAGCAAGTGAAGAAAGAACTTATTCAACATTTGCCTTCTTATATTTCAACCTGGATGAGCTAATTTTATGAAGCCAGCTGGAACTATTCCTTTACCCGGCTGGCTTCAAAGCCAAACAACCCAAGCCTTACTTGGTTGCATACCAAATGCCAATGAAACAGTTAGATTTGTTGGAGGTTGTATTCGAGATACACTTCTCGGATTACCTGTAAAAGATATTGATATAGCCACCCTATATTCTCCTGAAGAAATGATTAAATTCATTACAGCAAAAGGATTTAAAGTCATCGCTCTTGGGATTGAGCATGGTTCAATACTTGCCATTATAAATGAACAAGTTTTTGAAATTACAACTTTACGAAAAGACGTTGAAACTTTTGGTCGCTACGCCAAGATCGCTTTTACAGATGATTGGTTAGAGGATGCTAAAAGACGCGATTTTACAATCAATGCGCTTTACCTGGCCCCTCAGGGAAAATTGTATGATCCTTGGGAAGGTCAAAAAGACTTAGAACATGGCATTATTAAGTTTATTGGCAATGCAGAACGGCGCGTTCAAGAGGACTATCTTAGGATTTTACGTTTTTTCCGTTTTCTTGCTCACTTTGGAAATGAAATAATTGATTTTTCTTCATATGAAGCCTGTAAAAAATTTTCTTCTTCTCTGAAACTATTATCAACCGAACGTGTGCATAAAGAATTCTTTAAATTATGTTCTGCCCCCTCACCTGTTTTTGCTTTACAAAAGATGTATGAAGCTAAAATTTTTGATCTTCTTTTTCCGACAGAAAAAATATTTAATAAAGAGGTGATGAATCGATTAATTGAACTGGAAAAAAAATATACACATCTCACTAATTTAAATCCTTTAAGGCGTTTTTATTTGCTGCATATTTCCTCTTCTACAGAACAGGATTTTTTTAAATTTTCTAAAGTAGAAAAAAATTACTTAAAAACTTTAAAAACTCTTTTTGAACAAAATTTTTCCACTGATGCCATTTTGCTTTATCGCTATCCTAAAGATCTCATTTTAGATTACCGTTTAATAGAGGCAGCTCTCACTGGTGATAATTCAAAAATAGAAACTCTTATTACTTTTTTAGAAACTTGGAAGAGACCTTTTTTTCCTTTAAAAGGTGACGATATTTTGCAATTTGGTATTCTTGCCGGTCCCCAAGTAGGGATATATCTCTCTGAAATTGAAGATTGGTGGATTAAAAAAGATTTCTTACCCAGTCATGCTGAATGCCTTCAAGAATTATATCATCGTCTAAAAATATCCTATCAGTAATATTTCGTAATAAAGCCTAATTTGCCGTAATTTCAAAAATCACGTAATAATTAACCTGAAATTAACAAAATGATAGAGGATGATTGTGTTATCTCATTTAAAAAATAAAACTAATGTAGATAAATTCTCTCCAGTTATGATGCGACAAAAAACTATTTCTCATCCTGTTTCTTATCGGGGAATTGGTGTTCATTCAGCAAAGAATACTACCCTTAGTTTATTCCCTGCTCCAGCCGACACAGGTATCGTATTTGAGAGAGTTGACTTAGCACAAAATAATCTCATCAAAGTAACAGTATCAAATGTTGTTGATACTTTTCTTAGTACTAAGATTGCAAATGCTAGTGGCGCGAGCGTTTCAACGATTGAACATTTAATGGCCGCTATTGCTGCTTGTGAAATAGATAATCTACATATTGAAATTGATGGACCTGAAGTTCCAATCTTAGACGGAAGTTCTATCGATTTTATTCATCTTTTAGAAAATGCTCGAATAAATGAGCAAAAAGCTCTACGTCGCGTTATTCGGATTCTAAAACCAATTACCGTAAAAGAAGAAAATAGATTTGCAACATTAGAGCCCGCTGAAAATTTTTCAATTCACTGTACGCTTGATTTTCAAGGCCGTCAGGGATTAATTACAGAGACAATGTCTTTTGAAAATTCCTCTCAGAGTTTTAGAGAAGAAATTTCAAAAGCCAGAACATTTGGATTTTATGAGGATGCACAAAAGATTTTTGCAGCTGGACTTGGACTTGGCGCATCTCTTGATAATACGATTGTCATTGATAATGGACAAATTATGAATCCTGAAGGCCTGAGATATTCAAACGAATTCGTCCGCCATAAAATTCTTGATGCTTTTGGAGATTTGTATGTTATTGGTCACCCATTAATTGGTTGTTATAGAGCTTATAACGGCGGCCATACACTGAATAATCAACTCGTGAACGCTCTTTTATCAGATAAATCTGCTTGGAGATTTGAATCTTTAGGAGACTCAACAGAATGGCATCCTGCAATTTATTCTCTATCGAATGTTCACTCTATTTCTGCTTAACATCCCGCATTCTTAAATGAAATGTTCGGTAGGTTTTTTATATTCTTATCATTTCTTCTTGGCTTTTTCACCAAAGAAGGCTAATCAGGATAGAAGGTTACAATTTTTTAGAGGTTAATATGCCTTATATTCATGTTCAAAGATATTCTACTTTAGTCATCATAAGTATACTTTCAATTTTATCGGCTTGTTCAAGTACAGAAGATGAAAAATATGTCGAGAGATCTGTAGAGGAACTCTATAATACAGGTTTGACTGAACTAAAAGAGCGTAAATTCAATAAAGCGGCAATTGCATTTGATGAAGTTGAACGCCAACATCCTTATTCTCAATGGGCAACACAAGCACAACTCATGTCTTCATATGCTCATTATCAAAATCAAAAATATGAAAAGGCGTTAGCTGCTTTAGATACTTTCATTCAACTACATCCTGCACATCCTGATATATCTTATGCTTATTACCTGCAGGGCCTTTGCTACTATGAGCAACTTTCTCCTGTAGAAAGAGATCAAAAAATGACAGAGCTTGCTGTAGACTCTTTTCAAGAAATTGTAAAACGATTCCCCAAAAGTAGTTATGCAAAAGATGCAAAATTAAAACTTAATTTACTTCAAGATATCATGGCAGCTAAGCAAATGTATGTGGGGCGTTATTATCAAACACAGAAAAAATACATATCTGCAATGAATCGTTTCAGTAAAGTTATAAAGGATTTTCAGACGACGGCACATGTTCCTGAAGCTCTCCATCGTCTTGTCGAAGTTTATCTCGCCCTTAATCTAAAAGAAGAAGCTTTATCTACAGCTTCGATCTTGAGTCATAATTTTCCAGCAAGTAATTGGTATGCAGAAACTTATCTTTTGATAAAAGGAGAAGATTTTAGAGAAAAGAATGCAGAAGAACATTTAACTTGGTTTAATAAGCTTTGGAATGACAAATAATAAAGTAACCTATGCTTCAGACTCTTTCCATTACAAATGTGGTTTTAATCGACCAATTAAATCTTGAATTTAAAACTGGTTTTGGTGCTCTTACGGGAGAAACTGGAGCCGGAAAATCCATATTACTTGATGCATTGGGGCTTGCTTTAGGTGAACGAAGTAATACGAACCTTATTCGCCCCAAAGAAGATCAAGCTACCGTAACAGCTGAATTTTTAGTTAGTGAAACTCACCCTGTTCATAAACTTTTGAATGAACAAGGACTTTCAGCAGGTGATACAATAATTCTTCGGCGTATCTTAACACGAGATGGCCGTTCAAGAGCTTTTGTTAATGATCAAACTGTTTCTCTCAATCTCTTAAAAACAATTGGTGAAATACTCGTAGAAATTCATGGGCAATTTGATCACTTATTGAATGCAACAAGTCACCAAGATGTTCTTGATAGCTTTGGTAGTTTAGAAATCTTAAATGTTCAAACAAAAGAAGCATTTAAGACATATAAAGCTGCAAAACAATCGCATCAAAACACCCAAGAAAAAGCTGCAAAGCAATTAAAAAACCAAGAATACTTGCAATATTGCCTCAAGGAATTAAAAGAATTAAACTTTCAAGAAAACGAAGAAGAAATTTTACTTCAAAAAAGAATAAAATTTCAAAATTCTGAAAAACTAAAAGATATTTATAAATCTTCTTTGGAGGCACTAAGTCATGAACGAGGTGCAGAATCTCTTTTATTACAAGCCTATAAAAATGTTCATAAAGCCAATGAAATTACCCATGGAACTTTTGATAAAATTTTAATTGTTTTAGATCGGGCACTTATTGAAACCAGCGAAGCTCTAAGACAACTTCAAACTTCTTTTTCTTTAGATATCCAAGGAAATGAAACGTTAGAATCAATCGAAGACCGCCTATACCACTTAAGATCAGTTGCAAGAAAACATGATGTAAACATTGCTGATTTATTTGCTGTAAAAAGTAAAATTGAAAATGATCTTATGTTCATCCAAGATTCAGAAGAAACATTGAGACATTTAGATGAAATATTAGAAAATACACGATTAGTATTTAGAAAAAATGCTGAAGAATTAAGTAAGGCTAGAAAGAATGCAGCTTTGAAGCTCGAACATGCTCTTTCTGAAGAACTCCCCCCTCTCAAACTTGAGAATGCTCGACTAAAAGTTCTTTTTTCGGAACTTGAAGAAGATAATTGGAATGAATCTGGTTATGACCATGTTCAATTTACTGTTTCAACGAACCCTGGGATGCCTTTTGGCCCTCTAACTAAAATTGCTTCTGGAGGGGAACGTTCTCGCTTAATGTTAGCTCTCAAAGTTTTATTAGCCAACAATACCCAAAATTCACTCTTGATCTTTGATGAAATTGACGCTGGAGTTGGAGGTGCTGTTGCTTCTGCAATAGGGCAACGTTTAAAAAAACTAAGCCATCAACTTCAAGTTCTGGCGATTACTCACTCTCCTCAAGTTGCAAGTTATGCACATTATCATATGCATGCTTATAAGAGATCTCATCTAGAGGAATTTCAAACTAAAGTTTATGTTTTAGATGATAATGAGCGCCGAGAAGAAATAGCTCGTATGCTTGCGGGAGCTTCTGTTACTGATGAAGCCAGAGCTGCAGCAGAACAACTTCTTAAAACAGGAACTCATCTTTGATAGATTCAAAAAAAATTACCTCTATCAAGGAGTTAACGGAACTTGAAGCCCAAGCAGAGCTTAGATATTTAGCCAAAGAGATTGCTTACCATGATTCTCTTTATCATCAGAAAGATCAGCCTGAAATCGACGATGCCACATATGATGCATTACGACAAAGAAATGCGGCGATAGAGCTCAAATTTCCTCACTTAATACGTCCAGATAGCCCTTCTAAAAAGGTAGGTTATAAAGTTGCTCCTGGCTTTTCTAAGATCACTCATTTAACGCCAATGCTCTCTCTCGACAATGCCTTTACTGAGAATGATGTGACTGATTTTCTTGATCGTGCACGTCGATTCTTGGGCTTAAATTCAGAAGAGATTGAGGTTATTGCAGAGCCTAAGATTGATGGGCTTTCATGCTCTCTTCGATATGAAAACGGCTTTCTCAAACAAGCAGCAACAAGAGGTGATGGTGAAATAGGTGAAGATGTCACTGAAAACGTCAAAACGATAAAAGGAATTCCTCATCACATCCCCTCCTCTCAAATTTTAGAGATAAGGGGAGAAATTTATATAAAACATAGTGATTTTAATGATCTTAATTCTTTAAGAGTAAAATCTGGAGAGTCTCTTTTTGCAAATCCCCGAAATGCTGCTGCAGGATCCTTAAGACAACTAGATTCTCGTATTACTGCCGCTCGTCCTTTAGAGTTTTTTGCTTATGGGTATAGTAAATATCCTGTCAACGTAAAAACTCATTTAGAAGGACTACAATGCCTTAAAGAATGGTTTTTCCCCGTTAATCCTCTTATCGAGTCATGCGCTTCTCTCACTGATATCTTATCATTTTATAAAAAATTAGAAACACTCCGATCTGGGCTTGATTATGATATCGATGGTGTTGTTTATAAAATCAATTCTTTAGCCTTACAACAGCGCCTCGGGAATGTCGCACGAGCGCCGCGTTACGCAATTGCCCATAAATTTCCCCCAGAACAAGCTCAAACTATTCTAGAAAATATTATCCTGCAAGTTGGCAGAACCGGCGTCTTAACACCTGTTGCTCAATTAACGCCCATCAATGTGGGCGGTGTTATCGTCTCACGAGCTACTTTGCATAATGAAGATGAACTTAAGAGAAAAGATATTCGTGTTGGAGATCGGGTCCTTATTCAGCGCGCAGGGGATGTAATTCCCCAGGTTATAAAAGTCTTAAACCCTGATCGATCAGATCGTTCTCTACCTTTTAAATTTCCAGATCTTTGCCCTATTTGTGAAAGTTATATTGAACGACTTCCTGATCAAGCGGCGCGCCGTTGTACGGGGGGCCTTTATTGTCCTTCTCAAGCTGCTCTTCGATTAAAACATTTCGTTTCGCGGGATGCTTTTGATATTGAAGGCTTGGGCGCAAAACATATTGAACACTTTTTCCACGAAGGCCTTTTAAAGACGCCGGTTGATATATTTACCTTTGAAGTTCAAGACAGTAGCAGCTTGAATCCTTTGGCGACGCGCGAAGGATGGGGAGAAAAATCAGCCCAAAATTTATTTTCAGCAATTAACAATCGCCGAAATATTTCACTTGAAAGATTCATTTATGCCTTAGGTATCTCTCAAATAGGACAAACTACGGCAAAATTACTTGCCTATCATTATGGAAGTTACCTTCAATGGAAAGTCTCGATGCAAAAGGCGGCTGAAGGTCAAGAAATAGAACGCCAAAATCTTCTAAGCATTGATGGAATTGGTCCAAGTGTGGGTGAAGATCTCCTTAGCTTTTTTAAAGAGCAACATAATATCGAGATTTTGGAAAACCTTGAAAAATATATCACCATTGAGGATAGTCTCTCTCCAATTCTAGAACATTCCCCCATTAGTGGGAAAGTTATTGTTTTTACCGGAAGTTTAACTACTTTAACCCGTGCAGAAGCCAAAGCGCGCGCAGAATCGCTGGGCGCAAAAGTCGCAGGATCGGTCTCTTCTAAAACAGATTACGTCGTTTGTGGTGCCGATACAGGTAGTAAAGCAAATAAAGCTAAAGAGCTCGGTGTTAAGCTTCTAACTGAGGATGAATGGCTCTCTCTTATTCAGGGATTGGATCAATAACTATTGATAGTCAGTGAGGATTTTTATGTCTAAAAACACAAAAACAACGTGTTGTATTTGCAACCTAAAATTAGAAAATGCCTCTTTATTCCCTCTTGTTTTTCTAAGAGATGAAGTGTTTGAGTGTATTAAACAAGATCATCAGAACATTGAAAAAAAGGATTTCATCTGTCTTAAAGACATCGATCACTATAAATTAGGATGCCTTAAGAAAATGATGCCAGATATAAAATCCTCAGAAGAGCACGTGATTAATAGTCTTAAACATCAAAAGAACATCTCTAAGAACTTAAATCATACTTATCATGAAAAACGAACTTTTGGCGAAAAGCTTGCTGATAAAGTTGCCGCATTTGGAGGAAGCTGGAGTTTCATTATCAGCTTTGGGGTCTTTATGATAGGATGGACTCTCTTTAATTCTTATAAAGTTCTTACACACCCTTTCGACCCCTACCCTTATATTCTTTTAAATTTGATCTTATCGTGTCTTGCAGCCCTTCAAGCCCCAATTATTATGATGAGTCAAAATCGTCAAGAAGCGAAAGACCGCTTACGCGCGACTCATGATTATGAAGTCAATCTTAAAGCAGAATTTGAAATTAGGATGCTCAATAATAAGTTAGATGCCTATATTCAATCATCCGAAAAACACTTAAAATCCTTGGAAAACAATAAGGAAAATTAAGATCAATGGAATAAATATGGGCTATCTCAAACTATAAAATTTTATTAAAAATAATTTTTTATTTATCTTTATTTTTTTCATTTATTGAAACAAATTATTAATAATTCTCTGCTTAAATAAACTTGAATTTTATTTAAATAGGGAGAAAATTATGAAAAATAAAATGTTATCACTTTTGATTGGGATTAGCGCAATTTCTTGCATGTCCCATGCTAATGAGGGATTCCAAAAAGGATTTTATGCAGGTGTTTCTTTAGGTGGATCTTCTTTTAAAGGAAAACGCTCAGATCTGCATGTCAGTGGTAATCAATCTTTTCAAACCAATAAAACCATCAGGAACACCTCAGAAAGAGGAGAAGCTTTTCTAGGCTATTTCTTCCCTTTCTATCAAAATAAGATCGGCGTAAGTTTTGAAGGCTTTTATGCTTTTTCATCTCTTGAGCATACAATTCGCAATACTTTAGAGCTTCAACCTGGCACTGGTACGGATGTTACAGAGAGATTACAAACAAAAAGATCTTTTGGGGGAAATTTCAAGATAGGTCCCATCATTCATAACCGTCATTTTATTGGCGCCATCCTTGGAGTTGAATCAACTCACTACACCCGTTACCACGATGATGGTTTCGGACAAGAATTTCATAAAGTTTCAAAGCAAAAAGCTGGTTTTCAATATGGTCTAACCTATCAATATGCTTGGAACGATTCTTCTTCTATTGGTATTGACTTAAAACAAACTCGTTTCTCTTCGATAAAATTATCAAAAGCAGATTCGACCAATGCTGTGACAACGACTCGATTTAAACCAAATATTAACTCTCTTGTCGTACGCTATACATATCGTTTCTATTAAAATAAAAAAAGTAGAGGGGGAAATAAAATGAAAAAAAATTCGGTTTCTTTATTGGCGCTCATGATAGGTCTTGGGAGTTCTATGAATCTTCATGCTGATGCTCTCGATAAATGGAATAAGCTTAAACTTAATAATGGGGCTTCTCCAGCAAACTCTTCGACTGGAACTGGAAGTAAACAACAACAAACATCTACTCAAGATCCAAAAACTAAAGAACACATCGCAAAATTAGAGGCGGAAATCTCTAAACTTCGTGCATTGGTTGCTCAAGGTGGAAAAGGAACGCTAACCGTAGATCCGGAACTAGAAAAGAAAGTTGCTCAAGAAACCGAAGCTTATATTCAAAAAATTACTCAAGAAATTGAAATAGCAGGAAAGACAGTTGATAAAAATGAATTCCAAAACTTACTTGAGAAAATTGAAGAAATAGGAAGTATTCAATTACTTTTACACTTAGAAGAGAAGTTTATAAAACTTGCTTACCAGACTTCGAATGCAAATAAATTGGATGATATTCTTAGCATGCTAGAAGGGTCAGAAGTTCTAAGAAAACTACATGCGCAACAGCAGAAATTATATTTTGACAACCTAGCTAAGGCCGGACAACAAAGACTTCAAGAGTTAAAAACTCTAATTAAAGCTGATCTTACATATATTAAAAAGTCTCCTCCAACTCTCATGCTCTTCATGGATGTTCGCAAGATAAATTCAGCTGTTGTCCAAAATAATTTAGGGGTCTTCGCTAAAATGTATGAAATAATCCCTCAAGCAGATCTTCAAGCAATTTTTTCTCACCTTTCTGAGATTAAAGTAAATCCTCAAGGGACCTCTTCTTCATCTGAATTAATGAAAAGGATCAATACTTATATTAAACCTCAAGAGAAAAAAGGAAGAGAACTTACCGAAAAAGAATTCACATCATTTTATAAAAAAGAAGATAATCAAAGAGGATTTCAGATTCTTATTAAAAATATTGCTGATCAAGAAATTCAAAAAAGACTTTATAAATTATTTGACATAGAAAATATTGAATCTACAAAAAGTGGGCTCACAGATGATGCATCTAAGATCAGTGCGAGTGATGAAATTGCAGAAATGAATCTAGGTTCAATAAAAGAAAGACAAGCAAGTCTAGCAGCGGCTTCAGCAAAATCAGCTCAAAAAAAATCAGAAAAAACTGGGGCTGAAGTACCGCCACCACCACCTCCTCATATTGCAGGTCCTGTTGTCCCTCCACCACCACCTCCTCCTATGAAGAAAGGTAAAACAGAAACAGAAGAACCTGCAAAAATTCCAGCTAAAGTTTATGCCATTGGAGAAGAAATCTCTTTCGACCCCAAAAAGTCAGACACTTTTAAAGATGAAATTTTGGCAACAATTCAAGGCCGAGAAGAACAAATTGAGGCTGAAGTTGATAAAAATAAAAATAATGCTAAAATAATTAAAGACAAGTTAGCAGAATTTAAGAGTGGGCTTAATCTAAACAATGAAAAAGTCCTAGCAGCTGCTTACGCAATCTCAACTGCTCCTGCAGGTACAACAAAAGATAATATAAAAAAACGAATTACCGCCATAATAAAACCTACTATGCTACAGCAGGTTGCTTTAGTCTCATTTTTTAAGCAAGCGTCGTTATCCTAATCAATAATGTCGCCCATATAGTATAAGTAAGGCTTTCATAAAAGCCTTACTTATTTTTTTCCAAGAATGATTCCGATAAAAATAAGAAGACCAATCCAATGATTTGCTTTGAAGAGCCGCAAACAACTAAAAGAGTCATTAATATTTAATTTCTTAAGTTGCCAGAGAGCGTGTCCTGTGACTAACAAAATTGCCAAATTATAGGGCCATTTAAGGTCGGCTTTGAATCCCCCAGCAACTAAAAATAAGATCATCAATAAAAAGAATAAACTTAAAACTAACCGCGTTTTCCCTCCTAAGGCAAGAGCTGTTGATTTAAGGCCAAGGAGAAAATCATCTTCTCGATCTTGGTGGGCATAAATCGTATCGTAGCATAATGTCCAAAAGAATCCGGCACTGTAAAAAAGAAAAGGAATTATAGATATCTTACCATTTAAAGCTGCCCAACCTAAGAGAACGCCCCAATTAAAAGTTAATCCCAAAAAAGCTTGAGGCCAGTAAGTAATTCGTTTCATCCAAGGATAAAGAGCTACAAGAATCAGTGCAGCAAACCCTATTTGAATTGCAGATATTGAAAAAGAAAATAAGATAAAAGCGGATAAAAAAAGTTGGATAGCTAAAAAAATAATGGCGTTAAGACGGGTGATTTCCCCACTTGGTAAGGGTCTTGTGGCGGTGCGAGAAACGCGGGCATCGAACTTGTGATCCACAAGATCATTATAGGTGCAACCCGCCCCTCGCATTAAGATAGCACCGACAATAAATAGTGAAATTTCTTTGAGTGGTATAAGATTTGAAGAAGCAAGCGCGAGCCCCCACAGTCCGGGATAAAGCAATAAAAGCACTCCAATGGGGCGATCCCATCGCGCAAGACGAGTATAAGGTCTTACCCATGAAGGTAACCAACGATCGAGCCAAAATTCAGGTAAAAGATCTGTATTCATCTTATTATCTTTCTTAAAACAAATTTTCTTTTCTCGCCAATCAAAATTATTCTTGATAGAAAATCTTAAGTTATCAATTAATAACAATTTTGGGGGGCCTTGTTCATCATGAATTTAATTAAATTTTCTCAAATGCTATGCTCTAGATTATGTCATGATTTAATTACACCCATAGGGGCGATTAATACCAGCCTCGAGCTTTTAGAAGAATCAGACCCGGAAGATCGTTTACAACTTTTGGAATTGGCTAAACAAAGTGCAGAAAAAGCTATTCGAAAACTTGTTTTTTGTCGCGCGGCTTTTGGGTATTCGTCTGATTCCCATTTATCAACTATTGATCAAGCAAAAAAACTTCTCCAAGATTTTTTGATGCTGAATAAAATTGAACTCCTGTGGGAAAAAGAAATTCAACAAAGCTCTGAGATTTCTTCTACATTTTCGCAATATGCTCAAGTAATTGCTAATTTGAGCTTTATTTGCGCCGAAATTGCGCCCTATGGAGGGCAATTACTCATAGAATTTATCAAACCTCAAATAATCCGTTTGCACCTCAAAGGAAAACTTGTTCCTTTACGCCCTATCATTTTAAGCTCTCTAACAGGAGAACTCTCCGAAGATGAAATGTCATCTCACGTTATCCAAGCCATTTATACACGCATGTTATGTGAGAAACTGTATCTTGCTCTTGAAATTAATCATCAAGAACGCGTGTCCTTAGAATTTATTTTAAGAGGCAATGA
This sequence comes from Candidatus Paracaedimonas acanthamoebae, assembly GCA_017307065.1. Classification (NCBI taxonomy): domain Bacteria; kingdom Pseudomonadati; phylum Pseudomonadota; class Alphaproteobacteria; order Holosporales; family Caedimonadaceae; genus Candidatus Paracaedimonas; species Candidatus Paracaedimonas acanthamoebae. The sequence continues at coordinate 3,361 of JAFKGL010000023.1, read as the reverse complement.
TTAGACGTATAATCCTTATTTTTACAGGCTTTTTTAGACTTTTTTGAAAGGCGTGACGGAAATTTGTTGATATTTTTGGTGAAATTTGTTACTATAATTGTATAGGGTTGAAGAGTTGACGAACTCTTCAACAATCTTCTCGAGAGAGCCTAAGGGAGCTGATCACCCCGAAGTAAGTTAAAAGAAAGAACAGGTAGGTTTAACGTTTAAGATAGGAGAAAGATAAGATGTGTTAGGTAAGATAAAACAAGCAAAAGAACGAAAGTAACAACATCGTCGGAAATAAGAGTTTTAAGGGGCTTGGATTTTAAGATTTAAGCGAATGACTTTTTGCGCCTTAAAACAAGGTTAAAAATAAAGTGAAAGAAAGAGAGAAAAACAAAAAAATGACTTAGTGAATTAATACACCGTACATCAAGGAATGTACACCACACCTTCAGGATCTCCCCTGATTTTGAAGAGGACAAGTTCTCACCTTCCCTTGGTACCGGGGAAGAGAGAGACTAGACTAAAATTGGATGTTTGACAGTGTGAATAATTAGCACAAAGACGTATATTTAATACCCGTAGAGGCAGTCTGTTTACTCTCATGTGAAAATATCATGTTTATGAGATCTCTCTATCCTCAACCCTCTTAATTTCTTTGGAAAATAGGGAAAACTTAGGGATAATTAAAATAGCCCGCTTAAACATTTTCACTTGTAGAGAATTTCTTTCTCTAATTTTAAAATTTAAGGATCCACAGGTCATAAAGTTGCATTAAGTGGTTGTAACTAAATAGAACCTTCCTCTTCACTTACTTCTTCACCTTCATCTTTCCATCCAAGATAGGTTCTTAAAAATTCAAGATCAGTATTTGTTATAAAATCATTTCCTTCTTGTAAAGCGCCTCCAGAGCTCATTCGAGTAGCATCCAAAAAATCTTTTGCAGGTTTATTTTCCGCTTCTTCAAGAGCTTTCGCGTTACGGATACCTTCTTGATAATTTTTTTCAGACTTAAACAATCCATCTACTAAAGTTGAAACTTCGATTCTAAATTTCGCTTCTGAATCGCCAAGGTCGGACGCTTGTTTACAAAGTAATTTTGCAATGTTTTGGTCTGCATCAATTCCTATATCCCAAACCCCTTGGTAGACTTCGCTAAGTTTTAGTAAGGCGCTCGCATACCCCTGTGCCGCAGAAGAAAAGAGATAATTTTTTGCTTCAGCAACTTTTCCCATCCTAAAATCTATAAAAAACATTTTGTACTGAGCTCTTGCATGACCAAGTGAAGCTGCGTGTTCTAAATGTTCTATATATTTTTTGTTTTGTTCATATAGTTTACTTCCAACCACTTCCAAAACATTGGCAAGAAAGATCATATACTTCTCAGATGCTGAGGTTTTTGGAGAATATTTTTTGAATAATTCCTGTAATATATCATTTTCAAAAGGATATACGTGAGGAGTCCATTTATTTTTTCCAAAAATGCCGTTCATAACATTTTCTAACTCTGTTGATTCAGTAAATTGAGGAGATTCAATATTTTTTAAGATCTTAGATTTCTGAGGTAATTCAGAGCTTAATATAAGATCCTTCACATGGGGACGAAGCATAATATCTTTTTGCATAAGTTCACCCAAATTGTCTGTATGTGAGGCACAAACTGGAGATGATAGTAATAGAAAGGTCATTAATTTTAAATTAATTCTCATCATTTTGTTATAAACCGCCTTAGTTTTTTCATTCTATACATAAAATTTACCCCCCTTATTATTTAAAGTCAATTCGAGTCATTTTCTACTTTTGTGACAGCCAAGCCAGTACGATTACTATCAATGGAGTTAAAATGAGCTAGTAAATTTGTATAAATCGGTTGTAATTTAACATTTTCCTCGGAGATTTTTAATAAAAGCATATTCTCAAGATTCATGTTGTCCTGCACATTATCAGTAAATCCAGCCGACCCAATACATATTTTTTTTGTTCCATCAGCTTGCATAATTAGCACGAGCTTATCGTGGAATTGAGGTTTTGTTCGGAAAGGTCTGGTTATTGTTCTTGTTGTTATACGTTCCGGTGTTTTTACAACTGTATAAACCGATTGATCTTGAGCTATTAAAGGAGCTAAAGCTAATGGCATATATCTACTCAATCTATATTGCAAACCATCTACTTTTATGGAAAGTTGAGCCCCCCCCTGAACTGCACGAATAAGATGTGCTATAATATCAGAATCTTGCGGTTCTGCACGACTTATAAGAAACATATTAATATTAATGATTTGTGAAGATACTAATTGGGGAGTAACAAAATCTTTTACTGATAAAATTGGTGCTAAACAGACTTGGAGTGGGTTTTCAGGAGTGTTAAAAAGCTCTAATTTATCTTTTACCCTTTGGTATTCAACTTGAGTTTCATCATATTTATCTTTCCCGCTGATAATATAGTGATAATAAAGGCTGTATAATCCAGCAAGATACTGATGATGAATCGCAACAAAAGACTCAATATTATAATTATAAGCTGCGTATGTTAAATTAGGTGACCCAGTGATAACGAGTGCATCATCTACAATAATAAACTTATTGTGCATTTTTCCACTTCTATCAGGATTACCTTGTATAGCTTGATGAGTAATCCTCCCTAAATATTTATCTTTAGATAAAGCGGTCGTAGTTTTTTCATCTTCCCCTGTAACAATTTTGATGCTGACATTAGGAAGAACTCCTTCTATACCATCGGTAAGCCCAATTAAATCATCTAAAAATTCTTCATTCGTGCATTTATCAGACGCTATGATGATACTTGATGTTGCTTGTCTCAAAAAATTAAAGATATTACTTCCAATAGTTCCTTCACTTGTTTCTGAAGAGAAAGCACTAATTTCCATATTAGGATCTAAAACGGTGTCAGGAGTAAGTTTTGCCAAAATAGAATGTATAGGATCATCTTCAAATTCGAGATCGGTCGCATTTACATTACTTGTGAAATTAATTGATAAAATTATTCCAAAAATGAATGAAAACTTTTTGTTTTTTGAGAATCTACAAGTCATTTTAATTCTTTTCGATAAAAAAGTTTAAAGAGAAATTATATATTTTTGACTCTTATGTAAATAATGGAAATTACAGACCAAAGCAAGTAATTTTCCATCCCAATAATTTTTAGTTTTGAAGATATAAAATTTAGGTCAATAAAAAAGCCCCTAAAATTTCTTTTAGAGGCTTTTAAATTTCGTTAAGCTATGACTTCTTAGAAGCCATCGCGCTCGATGCGTTTACGTTGAAGCTTACGAATACGCCGAATAGCTTCAGCTTTTTCGCGCTTCTTGCGCTCAGAAGGCTTTTCAAAATGACGACGAAGTTTCATTTCACGAAAC
>JAFKGL010000022.1 GCA_017307065.1 Candidatus Paracaedimonas acanthamoebae | reverse complement strand
GGTTAGGTTTTCCGAAATCAACGCTGAGGACTTACGCGAGTCTCCGTTTATGAGGCTTGCTTTTTAACTTTTTAACAGCTTAGATAAATTATTAAGATTTTTTACTGAAGTTAGAAATCAACATGTTAGTTTCAGACAAAATTTATGCCCTTCTTTGTGCCTTTTTCTCAGTGATCATTATTGTGGGCAACCTTGTTTATCAGAAATTTGTGGCTCTTCCGCTATTTCCGTTTCACACCTTTGAACTTTCTGCCGGGGCCGTTCTTTACCCTTTAACTTTTTTAATCACGGATCTCATTACAGAATTTTATGGCAAAGAAAGAGCCAATTTTTGCGTCAAAATTGCAATGACGATGAATATCTTCGTTGCTGTCATTATTATCTTTATTGACCACCTCACAGCGACTTCGTGGTCCAAAATTGATAATGCCACGTTTCATAACGTTTTTGGATTGTTTAGTATTGCCTTTTTAGGCTCTGTTTTAGCTTTTTATATAGCACAACGAGTTGATATCATTGTTTATTCATGGATCAGACGCCTCACCCAAGACCGCTTTTTATGGGTGCGGAGTAATGGCAGCACCGCCCTTTCTTTGCTGATCGATACGTCGATTGTTATCAGCTTGTTAGCCTTCTTTAAGATTTTACCCGTTGATCGTTTGGGTCCTCTTATCATGAATAGTTATTCTTACAAGCTTTTCTTTACACTCTTGAGTACACCACTTTTTTATGTAAGCGTCATGCTCATCAGACATCGCCTGAACGGTGAATCAAAAACTTAAGAAAAGCCTATAAATTTCGAATCTTACTTGTTTTTACTAAATTATTTCTATTTCCAAAGTTGCATTACCTTCATTACCTTGAGTCGTCAAGGTTGTCGGCATATTCAAAGGAAGAGGGTCATTAAACTCGCCATGCCCGAAACGAGATGAGCGAAAAACAGGGATTTCCATTTTATCCATTCTTGAACCCCACTCACTAAAAAGTCTTAAAAAAGACCGCATAATTTCAGGTTGCTGACCAGCACTAAAATCACCTAGAATAATAGCTTGAACTCCCTTGAATAACTTGGATCTTTCAAACTGGGTGATGATTTCAAGAAATCGTGAGGGATCTTCTCCTACTTCTTCTAGAAATAAAATACAATTTTCAGGGTGTAAGGAAGTTGACGTCCCAATACTTCTTTGAATAAGAGAGACATTTCCTCCCACAATTTTTGAAACAATAGAAGTCTTTGTTTGAGCGGTCGAGTTAACAGGCGTTAAATCATATTCTAGTTTCTTAATTTCTCCAGAAAGTATCTCCATCACAGAAGAAGCCGATGTTTTTCCATTAACTGTCGTTCTACATTCACTATTGGTCGTTAAATTTACGCCATGAATTGAAGAAATCTTTTGATTAAAGGCCCACAAATGAAGCGCTGTGATATCACTAAAACCTATAATTCTTTTATGCTTCAAGTCAGTCTCAGGTTTTAAGCTGTCTAAATAAGGTAATGTTGCCGAAGTTCCTCGCCCTCCTCGAACAGCCCAAAGAACTTTTACATCGGAATCTTCAAGTAATCTCTTCAGATGGTTTCCTCGATATTCCTCTGTATTTGCAAAACCAAACTGTTGTGGAATAATGAGATCTTCCGGCATAACAGGAGTGTAACCATAACTTTTAATAATGTTTTGAGCCTGCTCTAAGGTATCCTCATCGACCCCAAATCCAGAAGCAAACAGATGAATTTTATCGCCTTTTTTTAAAGGTTCCCACGTTATGTCATCACTGGCGTGTACGGTGAAAATTTGGGCTAAGAAAACAAAGAAAAGAGCTATCAACTTTAAGGACATTATCAACCTCATATTTTATTATTATATTTCTTTTTCTACTGGGGTTTTTCTTGGAAAACGAATAGGACTATGCTACATCACCATCATTAAAACAATAGAACGGTGATTCTATGGCACAGCCTCGTCGTCGTCCTTCCGGTGCAAAGTATACAAAAATCACGCCCATTTCTAGAGGAATTTTTTACCCGTCTGGCTTGAATCCCCAATGGCAAGGGGTTATCTGGAAATTGCTTGCTTGCTTTTTTTTCGCTTCCATCAATGGTGTTGTCCGATATATTTCGGGCGGGACCGGCCAAGAAATCTCACCGCTTCCCTCTGCTGTTATCACTTTTTGGCAGAATTTTTTTGGCTGTCTGATTATTTTACCCTGGACGCTTAAAGATGGCCTTAACAGCTTAAAAACAAAATATCCTCAATTGCAAACCATTCGAATTGCCGGGGCTGTCTTTGGTGTAGTCCTCTGGTATATGTCGTTAGCCCATATGACGATTGCTGAAGCTGTAGCTCTCGGCTTCACAGGACCTATTTTTTCCGTCATTGGAGCCAAATTATATTTGAATGAACGGCTTGGTCGCATCCGTTTAATCGGAATTGGGGTTGGGTTTATCGGCGCATTTATTATCTTGCGCCCGGATAGAGCTCTTTGGGGTTCTCAAGCAACTTACCAATGGTATGTTCTTCTCCCTCTTTTCTCAGCGATTGCCATTGCAATCTCCAAGATTGCCAGTCGTAAATTAGGGGCTCATGGCGAAAGCCCCAAAGTCATGACCTTAACCCTTTTATTTTTTATGTCACCGTGTGCTTTGATTCCGGCTCTGTTTGAATGGACATGGCCGACCTTTCACCAATTTGTATGGCTTGGTCTTCTGGGGCTTTTTTCAATGGCTGCTCATTATTCCACCGCAAGAGCGTATCAACTTGCTGAAGTCGTTTTCTTGACGCCTTTTGGCTTTGCTCGTTTATTGTTTAGTGCATTGGTGGGGTTCATCGCTTATGCAGAAATCCCCACTTCTCAATCCCTCTGGATTGGAGCTGTAATTATTATTTTCAGTTCTATTCTTCTTAGCTATGAAGAGAAAAAATTTAATCCCTTTAAAAAGTCTTCTTCTTAAACGCGAGCAAGACCTAAAAAGAATTCCTTTAATCAATCACTTTTTTCTTAACTGACGCAGCACGTAATGCAAAATTCCACCTTGCTTGAAATATTCAACTTCATCAAGGGTATCAATGCGACATTTTAAGTGAAGGCTCTCTTTTTCACCATTCTCTCGATAAAGGATTCCGTTCACACTCATTCCTGGGGTTAATTCTTGCTCAAATCCTTGCAGATCAAAAATCTCGTCCCCCTTAAGATTCAGCGTTTTTCGCGTCACACCTTTCATAAATTCAAGAGGAAGCACACCCATGCCGATTAAATTGGATCGATGAATTCGCTCAAAACTTTCGGCAATAATGGCTTTAACACCCAACAATCTTGTGCCTTTCGCAGCCCAATCCCGTGAAGAACCTGATCCATACTCACGTCCTGCCATAATAATAAGAGGCGTTTCCTCTTCTTGATAACGCATTGCCGCATCATAAATCGACATCACCTCGCCTGAAGGAACATGTCGAGTCATCCCTCCCGTGATCATCGGAACCATTTCATTTTTTAATCGGATATTGGCAAAAGTCCCCCGCATCATTACTTCGTGATTTCCACGTCGAGCTCCATACGAATTAAAATCTTCAGGTTTGATCCCTTTGCTTATGAGATATTGCCCTGCCGGACTTTCAATTTTGATGGAACCCGCCGGCGAAATATGATCTGTGGTAATACTATCTCCTAAAATCGCCAAAAGACGAGCTGATTTTATAGCCTGTAAAGGGGCTGAAACGTCCGAAAGATTTTCGAAGAACGGAGGCTGTTTAACATAGGTGCTGTCTTTTTCCCAAGCATACGTTAAACTTGCTTCTCCTCCTAATGTTTGCCACGCTTGATCGCCTTCAAATACTTTTGCGTAACGTTCACGAAACATCTCAGGCGTCAAATAAGTACGGACGGCGGTACTTATTTCTTCGTGCGAAGGCCATATTTCCTTTAAGTAAACTGGTTTTCCATCGGCTCCAATCCCCAAAGGATCGTCCACCAAATTAATATTAACCGTTCCCGCTAATGCATAAGCAACCACGAGAAGCGGTGACGCCAAATAGCTTAATTTAACTTGAGGATGAATTCGTCCCTCAAAATTACGGTTGCCCGATAAAACACTGGCGACCGTTAAGTCATTCTTGTCGATGGCTTGCGCAAGTTCGGGTCGCAAGGGACCTGAATTTCCAATACACGTCGTACACCCATATCCCACGAGATAAAAACCAAGCTCTTCAAAAACTTTTTGAAGGCCTGCTTTTTCTAAATAGTCACTCACCACCTGAGATCCTGGTGCTAAAGACGTTTTAACCCATGGCTTAACTTTTAAGCCTTTCTCAAGGGCCTTTTGCGCCAAAAGTGCCGCGCCTAACATCACAGATGGATTTGACGTATTCGTGCAACTGGTTATTGCCGCAATAACCACATGTCCATCTTCAAGGTCAATATGGTCATTTTCTAGGTCGACAGAAGCGTGAGCTGCTTCTTTATTTTCCATCTGCAATGCATTTTCAAAAGATTTTTTCACGCTTGAAAGAGCCAACTTATCTTGGGGCCTTTTGGGGCCTGCCAAGGTTGATTCAATAGACTGCAAATCTAACTCCATAATTTCACTATATACGGGATCATAGGAATGATCATGCCAAAGACCTTGTTCTTTAGCGTACATTTCAACAAGACCCACACGTTCAGCCGTACGCCCCGTAAAAGCTAAATAATTTAACGTCTCTTGATCAATCGGAAAAAAACCGCAGGTTGCGCCATATTCAGGCGCCATATTTGCAATTGTTGCTCGGTCTGCAAGAGAAAGTCCTCGAAGCCCTTCTCCATAAAATTCAACAAATTTCCCAACCACTCCTTTCAAGCGAAGAAGATGGGTAATTGTCAGAACTAAATCAGTTGCGGTTGCACCTTCTGGAAGGTTTCCTGTCAACTTAAAGCCAAGAACATCCGGAATCCGCATTGAAATCGGTTGTCCTAGCATCGCAGCTTCTGCTTCAATCCCTCCAACGCCCCATCCCAAGACAGAAAGACCATTCACCATCGTTGTATGACTGTCCGTCCCGACAAGCGTATCAGGATAAGCGTACCATTCCCCCTCTATGCGGTCACTCCACACAACCTGCGCAAGATATTCAAGGTTCACTTGATGGCAAATCCCGGTTCCTGGGGGGACAACCCGAAAATTGTTAAAGGCCTGTTGCCCCCAACGCAAAAACGAATATCTCTCTTTATTTCGATGATACTCAAGGCTCACATTTTCTTGAAAAGCACTTTTTTTAGCATACGAATCAACCATCACAGAATGATCAATCACAAGATCCACGGGAACTAACGGATTAATTTTTTGAGGATTGCCTCCAAACTCTTTAAAGGCTTCCCGCATCGCAGCAAGGTCTACGATTGCGGGCACACCTGTAAAGTCTTGCATCAAAACACGGGCTGGTTGAAAAGCGATTTCATCAGTGGATGTTTTATTCTGTAACCACATGTGAAATGCTTTTATATCATCAATTCGAATCGTCCGACCATTTTCAAAACGAAGAATATTTTCTAAAAGAATTTTTAAAGAATAAGGTAACCGTTCCAAGCCAGAAAAATGTTTTTGTGCTTCTTGAAGACTAAAATAATTGTAAGCCGTTTGATCACATATTATTTTTTTCTTTGTTCCTAATGAATCGAGACCCAATTTTGTCATTCCATCCCCCTGTTTTAACTTATTAAAACAACTTTATCACAGCCTTAAGAACTCGAATAGCCATAGATTAACGTAGTTTTATCCATACGGGAGCATGGTCAGAGGCTTTCTCAAGAGCGCGTGTTTCAGAAGCAATTCCTGATGATTCCAGTCGATCTGCTGCTTGCGGGGAAAGCAAAAGGTGATCTATTCGAAATCCTTTATTGTGGGTCCATGAACTGGCCCGATAATCCCACCAGCTAAAAAGATGTTGCCCTTGAGGCGATTGTTCTGAATAGTGAACACGAATCGCATCGGTGAGCCCTAACCATAAAAGCTCCCGAAAAGCTTCACGCTCTTTCTCACTTGTTAAAATTCGCTCTCCCTTAAAAGCATCTTCATGATAACCATCCGCCAGAAAAGGAGCCACATTATAATCACCTCCCCAAACAGAAATTTCTTTTGTTTTGAGGGAATTTTCTATGTGTTCTTTAAGTTTTTGATAAAAATTTAACTTATAATAAAATTTATCAGATCCAACTTCCTGGCCATTTGGGACGTAAATGGAAGCCACGCGGACAGAGCCTATTAAAGCCTCAATATAACGCGATTGAGGGTCTTCAAAATCCGGTAATCCCCGGACAACATCTTCAATTGGTAATTTGGATAAAATAGCCACACCGTGATAGGTTTTCTGACCATGTAGCGCGATGTTATAACCCAGATCTTCAAAAACCTCTGACGGGAAAGCCGCATTTTCACACTTAATTTCTTGAAGTAAAACAATATCAGGGGCGTTGTCGCGAAGCCAATTCACGACAATCGGAAGACGCGCCTTAATAGAGTTAACATTCCATGTTACAATCTTCATTTAAATCACCGAAAATGAATTTCCACACCCACAAGATGATGTCGCATTGGGATTCTTGAGCACAAAAGCCGCTCCAATAAGTTCGTCAACATAATCAATGGTTGAACCTTGAAGAATTTCATACGTCATTTTATCCATAATAATTTCAACCTCTTGAGGGGATGAAAAAATGAGATCTTCTTCTGAGTGCCCTTCCTCGAAATTCAAAATATATTGGAAACCATAACAGCCTCCACTATTGACAGTGACGCGCAATCTCTGCTGTTTTTTATCATCCTTCAGAAGCGTCAAAATTTGATTTTCGGCTTGTGAAGACATAAAAAAACCTGCTCCTTCTATTAAGGAATTGGTTTTTAAGGCAATAGGAGAAAGAATCTCAGACATAAAATTTCCTAGGTGATTTTTGACACAGCTTTTTTTTTACTATACATAACAGAAGCAAAGTAAAATAAAAATAAAATGAATTTCTTTATCCGTCAAAGGAGATAGGTTAATGCAACAAAGCAAATGGGATCAAGAACGTTATTCTCAAGATAAATCAACGATAACTTTTAAAGTCTTTCTCTCAAACCCTCTTTTACGGTATGGGATCTGTTTGTGCATGATTTTAGGTATTTTACTGGGCCTTTGGCAGCTTTCAAACCCAGGGGCCGACCATACACCAGCGGGCCTGATTCCTGTTATCAAACCCTTAGAAGGTCCCACCAAAATACGGCCTACGACAAATCCCAAAGATACGCATGAAGATAAAACAATCTATCAAAAACTTTCGGATACCAAAGAACCACAAAGAGTTGAAAATTTACTGGGTGGCCCCGAGGAACCAATTGCACGCCCTTTAAGCTTGCCTGAAGAGTTCATAGGGGAATTTTTAGAAGAAAAAACGGAAATAACTTTACCCGACTCTAAAGCAACCAAAAGTAAGTCAGATGTTTCTGTCATTCAAACAACGAAAGATCCAAAAGAAATATCAAATGATCTTGCAAAAGAAACTGACTTAGAAGGAGCTAAATCTGCCAATGTTGCCATCTCAGGATCCCATGTAAAAACGTCGCCGGAGAAAAATACCCCTTCTCAAGAACGTTACTGTTTACAATTAGGCACCCTTAAAACTGAAGAACAAGCAAAGTTAGAATGGAAACGTTTAAGTTCACGACAAGTTCTTAAATCTTATCTTCAGGCCCTTAAACCTGAATTTAAAAAAGTTGATTTAGGAAATGACACAGGCGTCAGGATCCGACTCATCGCTGGCTCTTTTACAAAAAAAGAAGCTCAAAATCTTTGCCAAGAGCTAAAAAAGGTTAGTGCTAAACACAATATTACACTCGGCTGTCGCGTCAAAAAAAGGTGAGGATAAAAACATGTTAAGTGAATTATTCTTTAAAATCCTCATGATAGGACTCCCTGTCATGATTGCGATTACTTTTCATGAAGCTGCCCATGGTTTTGTTGCTTACTTAAGAGGAGATGACACGGCTTATCGGTTGGGACGTGTAAGTTTTAACCCCATCAGACATATTGATCCTGTAGGAACTCTCTTAATTCCAGGTATCCTTCTTTTAAGCCAAGCTCCTTTTTTATTCGGTTATGCTAAACCTGTCCCTGTCGTTTTCGAGCGGCTTAAAAATCCACGACTGGATACAATTTGGGTCGCTGCCGCAGGCCCTCTAACAAATATACTTCTTGCCATCCTTTCAGCTTTTATTCTTAAGAATTTAACGACTGACTCCTCCTTTTATTTAATCGAGATGATGAAAACATCTCTTTACATAAATGTCATACTTGCCGCTTTTAATTTACTCCCCATCCTACCTCTTGATGGAGGACGCATTGTCGTTGCTCTCTTGCCTCAGCGACTTGCTCAACAGATTTCTGGACTTGAGAGGTGGAGCATGGCTATATTAATTGGTGGCCTTATGATTTTACCTTTAGTCCTGACCTCTTTAGGGATTCATTTTAGCCCCATGATGTGGCTTCTAGAGGGCCCTATTGATGGATTACTCAAAGGTATTGAATTTATCACGAGATAATATGAAGGAAATTTAGATGGGTTTAAGTACAAGTCACATTTTATTACTTATTTTAGTTGCTTTTCTTATTTTTGGCGCAGGAAAATTGCCTCAACTTATGTCTGATTTTGCAAAAGGACTTAAGGCTTTCAAAAAAGGTCTTCATGAAGAGGAGCCAGCCCCTAAAAAAGCTGTTGCCTCTAAAAAACTTTCTAAACCAACTTCTAAAAAACCTAAAAAGAAGAGCTAGAAACTATTAAATGTTTGAATTTGGCGCCCTGAGCGAAATATTAATTATTTTGATCGCAGCGCTCATTTTGATAGGCCCAAAAGAACTTCCTCGGGTACTTTATCAATGTGGGCGATGGCTTCAAAAAATTCGCCATTTTAGTCAGCAATTAGGCCAAGGTTTGGATGAATATGTTGACGAAGGCATTTTTGATGAATATGTCGAAACCCAGAACAAAAAACATCTAAAAACAAGTTCAAAAATAAAAACTTCAAAGAAAAAAACGGCGAGAAAAGAAAAAGATGAGTGAGACCATCTCCGCCCCTCTTGTCGATCATCTTCTTGAACTTCGTCGTAGGCTTATCTACGTCTTAGGAGGCTTTCTCATTGCATTTATGGTGAGTTATCATTTTTCCGATGAGATTTTTGCCCTTCTTGTAAAACCACTTGCAAATGTTCTTGAAGGAAAAATGGGGCGCCGCCTTATCTATACCGGCCTTGCCGAAGCTTTTATGACATATTTGAAAGTAGCTCTTTTTACGGCAACATTCATTACTCTTCCTTTTTTCGCTATTCAAGTATGGCTTTTTATCTCTCCAGGCCTATTTCCTGTTGAAAAAAAAGTTCTTCTCCCTTTTTTAATCTCAACACCTTTATTTTTTGGCCTTGGAGCTACCTTTGCTTATTATTTTATCATTCCCCCTGCCTGGAAATTTTTCCTTGCTTTTGAAGAAACAAAAGCCAGCCATATTCTTCCTATCCAATTAGAAGCGCGAGTTAGCGAATATCTTGCGATTGTCATGCAGCTTATTTTGGCGTTTGGAACAAGTTTTTTACTTCCTGTACTTTTAATTCTTTTGGGTCGAATTGGCATTATTACCTCTCAAGCATTAGCCACTAAAAGAAAATATGCTTTTTTATTAATCCTCATCGTTGCAGCGATTGTGACCCCTCCTGATGTCCTTTCAATGATTGGTCTAGCTTTCCCTCTTTACTTCTTGTATGAAACATCTATTTTTTGTGTATATTTCTTTGAAAAACGAGGATCACATGCTTGATATAAAATGGATTCGTGAAAATCCAGAAAATTTTGACAAAGCTCTTCAACGACGCGGAGCCCAACCTCTTTCCCCGCAAGTATTGGCGCTGGATAGTGAACGTAGAACTTACCAAACACAAATCCAAGAATTGCAAAATGAAAGAAATACTTTAGCGCGAGCAATTGGTGAAGCCAAACAACAAGGCCTTGAACCCACAGATAAAATCTCACGGGCTAACAAAATTAAAGAGCTTCTTCCCCAACTAGAGCATCAAGAGCAAGAAGTTGCCCTGAAACTTATCAATACGCTTGGTATGATTCCCAATATCCTTTTTGACGAAGTTCCTGAAGGAAAAGATGAGTCTGATAACGTCATGATCCGTCAATGGGGTTCGCTCCCTTCTTTTAGTTTTTCACCCAAACGTCACTTTGAGATCGGAGAAGCTTTAGGCTTAATGGATTTCAAGACGGCTGCAAAAATATCAGGAGCCCGCTTTGTTGTTCTGAAAGGAGATCTTGCCCGTCTCGAACGAGCTCTAGGGCAATTTATGCTAGACCTTCATCGCACAGAACATGGGTATGAAGAAGTCTCTCCCCCTCTTTTAGTCCGTGATGAAGCCTTATTTGGAACAGCCCAACTTCCAAAAATGCGAGATGAGCAATTTTTAACAACGGATGGCCTTTGGCTTATTCCCACTTCTGAAGTTTCATTAACTAATTTGATTCGCGAAGAAATTCTTGAAGAATCCACTTTACCGCTTCGCTATGCGGCTTATACGCCTTGTTTCAGATCAGAAGCCGGCGCAGCAGGAAAAGACACGCGCGGCATGATTCGTCAACACCAATTCTATAAAGTGGAGCTCGTTAGTATTACTTCTCCAGAGAAATCAAAAGAAGAACACGAACGAATGACTAAATGTGCAGAAGAAGTCCTTAAACGACTACATTTGCCCTATCGCGTCATGATGTTATGTGCAGGCGACACAGGGTTAAGCCCTCATAAAACATATGACTTAGAAGTATGGCTTCCAGGTGAAAATTGTTATCGCGAAATCTCAAGCTGTTCTAACTGTGGAGATTATCAAGCAAGACGCATGCATGCTCGCTATCGCCCAATCGCCACTTCAACCACAAAAAAATCTGTGGAATTAGTTCACACCCTTAATGGTTCCGGCGTCGCTGTTGGACGCGCGTTAATTGCTATTTTAGAAAATTATCAACAAGCAGATGGTTCAATCCTTATACCTGAAGCCTTACGCCCTTATATGAATAATCAAGAGAAAATATCCTTATGATTAAACGAACAGATCAACCTCTTAGAATTCTTCTCTCAAATGATGATGGTATTCATGCGCCAGGACTTAAGGTTTTAGAAAAAATCGCGCGCACTTTAACCGATGACATTTGGGTTGTTGCGCCTGAATCTGAACAAAGTGGGGCTGCTCATTCATTAACTTTGGGGCGCCCCTTAAGAACACGCAAATTAGGCGAAAAAACATTTTCCGTCGACGGAACGCCCACAGATTGTGTGATGATTGCGCTCAATAAACTCCTAACAGATCGCGCGCCTGATCTTATGTTATCTGGTGTTAATCATGGAAGCAACCTGGGAGAAGATGTAACTTATTCTGGGACAGTTGCTGCCGCCATGGAAGCCACACTTTTTGGCATCCCTGCGATTGCTCTAAGCCAAGAAATTTCAGATCATACTAATTTTTCTTACGAACCCGCACAACACTTTGCGCCTGAAGTTATTAAAAGACTCCTCACGCAGACATGGTCACCTGATGTCTTATTAAATATTAACTTCCCTGATATTTCCTTAGAAAAAATCAAAGGTGTTCGCATCGTAAAACAAGGGCTTCGCAATATTAATGACTCCATTTTTGAATGGAAAGATCCACGAGGAAGACCTTTTTTCTGGATTGGCGCAACGATACGGGACAACAGCCCTACAGAAATCGATACTGACTTAGAAGCTATTCAAGAAGGAGCTATTTCGATCACGCCGCTTCACTTGGATTTAACGCATTCTTCAACTCTTGAAACCTTAAAGCTTGCCTTTCTATAACATGAAAAAAATTAATTCTTCTTTACTGCTTCTTTTTGTTCTTCTTTTGACCAGTTGCGCCTCTCGCAAAGGGCCGCCTGCTCCTGTGAGTTATGGACGCACACCTGTTCCCTCTTCAAATTTACAATCTTCCCCTTCTTTGACTCCTAAACTCAGAACCTCACCTCAGCTTGATTTAAAATCTAACACTATTAGAGTAGAAGAAAATGAAACCCTGGTGACCATTGCAAAAAAAACAGGGGTGGCTGCTTATCAACTCATCGCCTTAAATAATTTGAAAGAACCTTATACTTTAAAACCAGGGCAACAGTTACGTCTGACAGAAGATGCGCCTGTAAATGAATCTTTTTCTGTAATTGAAGAACCATCCTCTCAAGAAGAACTCGAGGAAGAGACAAACAATGATTTGAAGTCAACTTCAACCATTCTTCCGGTTTCAAAACCAAAAAGGAAATTAACAGAAGCAGAGCAAGACCTCCTCGCGTCACTTCAACGCGAAAAGAAAGCAATGACCCAAGAAAATCATGAAGAAATAGAGCAAGAACGCACGCACTCTCTCCTCTTGACTTCCGATAAAGCCAAAAAAAAGAAAGCCCCCATTGAGATAGAACAACCTTTCGTGCCTGAAGAAGATCTGACACAAGTTGACCCAACGCTGCCTTCTCAAATTGAAGAAACACTTACTATTCAAGAAGAGGCAGCCCCTCATCCTAAAAAATCCCCTTCAAAGAACTCTACGCCTAAATTTTCTTGGCCCGTCAAAGGCAAAATTATCTCCAGCTTTGGACCAGGAGAAGGAACTTTACAAAATGATGGGATCAATATTGCGGCTCCAAAAGGCACCCCCATTCTTGCTATTGAAGAAGGTACCGTGGTGTACGCAGGAAATGAAATGCAAGGATTTGGCAACCTCATTTTGCTTAAGCATCCTGGGGGTTGGATGAGCTCTTATGGCCATGCCGCAAAACTTCTTGTGGAACGCGGTGCAAAAGTTCAAAAAGGACAATCCATCGCGCTTGTAGGAAATACCGGGAGTGTTAATGAACCCCAACTTCATTTTGAATTACGCAATATGCAAAAAAATGGAAAAGTGGTTAATCCACAACTTTATTTAGAATAAAATAATAACGGATTTGCCCTTTTTCTAATTTATCGCTAAAGTGTGTTCTTGTTACCGAACTTAATTAAGGATGAAATGAATGTATTTATTAAATATTATTTTTCCAGAAGCTTATGCTCAAGCAGCTCCTGGCGCCGCTCAAGGCCTAGATTTTATGAGCTTTGCTCCCTTGGTTGTGCTTTTTGCAGCCTTATATTTTATTGTTATCCGCCCACAAACAAAGAAAGCAAAAGAACATCGTGAAATGTTGACTGCTTTACGTCGAGGTGATCAAATCGTCACTTCAGGGGGTCTCATTGGAACAATTACAAAAATTGAAAATGACAATGAAGTTGTCGTGGAAATCGCAACTCAAGTTAATGTCCGTGTTATTCGTTCGATGATTACACATGTGCTCACAAAACCGCAGCCTTTAATCAATAAAGAAGCTCCGAAAACTGAGGCACCTGTCAAAGCAAAAAAACCAACCGTAGCGACATTAAAAAACAATAAGCCAAAAGCTACTCCTAAAAAAACTGTGGAAAAAAAGACTAAGAAATAGGCTCTATAAATGCTAACTTTTGCTCGATGGAAAGTTCTTACTTCGTTGATTTTATGTGTGTTTGGTCTTGTTTATGCTTTTCCTAACTTTGTGAGTGAAGAAACGCTTAAAAAAGTTCCATCTTGGGTTCCTCATGAACGCGTAAACTTAGGGTTAGACTTGCAAGGAGGATCTCATCTATTACTTGAAGTCGATGTTAAGGCTGGTCTAAAAGAACGCCTTTCATTTATCCTCGATACCTTAAGAAAAGCCCTTCGAGCAGAAAAAGTTGGATATCTAGATCTTTCTTTAGATTCGACAGAAGACTTCATTACTTTCCAATTGCGAGATCAAAATCAAGCCGACAGAATAAATGCTATTGTCAAAAAGATGGATCCTGAACTTGAAGTCGACGTAAAAGAAAAAATTTGCAAAGTTACATTTACAAAGACTTCAATTGACGAACGTCAGCGCAGTATTGTCGAGCAATCTATCGAGATTGTACGTCGACGTATTGATGAACTCGGTACAAAAGAGCCAAGCATTCAACGTCAAGGGGACGATCGTATCTTGATCCAAATCCCTGGCCTTTCTGATCCTGGACGCGTTAAAAACTTGCTTGGAAAAACCGCAAAAATGACGTTCCGACTTCTTCATGATGAGCATCCTTATACGTCTAATTTAGAAGATACCCCTCCTCCTGGTGCAGAAATTTTGCCAAGTGATGACGTTCGTCAAGACGGAAGAAAAATCTTTTATGTTGTACGCAAAGGAAACCTCCTCGGCGGCGAAAGCCTTGTGGATGCCGGAGTAAGTTTCGATGAATACCATCGTCCCCAAGTGTCATTTCGCTTTGATAATTTAGGGGCCAAAAAATTTGGAGATATAACAAGTAAAAATATCCAGCGACAACTTGCCATTGTTCTTGATGGAAAAGTGATAAGTGCACCAACAATCCAAACACCAATTACCGGCGGAAGTGGTGTGATTACAGGAAAATTTACTGTTCAAGAAGCCAATGATTTAGCTCTTTTAATGCGGGCAGGTGCTTTGGTGGCTCCTCTTATTGTTCTTGAAGAGCGAACGGTAGGACCAGATCTTGGGGCTGATTCTATTGCCTCAGGAAAATATGCAACCTTACTTTCAGTTGCTATGGTGGCTGTTTTTATGTTGATTGCTTATTCGCTTTTTGGGCTCTTTGCAAATGTTGCGATGTTATTCAATCTCATCTTAACTGTTGCTATTCTTTCCCTTATTGGTGCCACTCTCACTTTACCAGGAATCGCAGGTATTGCTCTTACAATGGGAATGGCGGTAGATGCGAATGTGCTTATCAATGAACGCATTAAAGAAGAATTGAGGCATGGTCGAAAAATGTTATCTGCCATTGATGTGGGTTACCGTCAAGCGATGAATACTATTCTTGACTCTAACCTTACAACCCTTATTGGCGCACTAGCTCTCTTCTTTTTTGGAACAGGGCCTGTCAAAGGTTTTGGGATCACTCTTGCGATTGGTATTTTAATTTCCATGTTTACCGCAACCACACTTACCCGTATTTTTGTTACGTATTGGGTTAATTGGTCTAAACCAACCAAACTTCCTATTTAATTAAAGAGGCTTTCATGCGTGGCTTACAACTTATTCCTTATGATACGAATATTAATTTCGTTGGCATTCGACGTTATGTTTATTCCATCTCTATTGCTATTATTTTGCTTTGTGGTTGGAGTCTTGCTTTCAAAGGCCTCAATTATGGTATTGATTTTAAAGGAGGCTTTCTTCTCGAAGTTCGGACGAAAGATAAAGCCGACATTGCAAGCATGCGAACACAACTTGAAACCCTAAAATTAGGGGAAGTCAAGTTGCAAGAATTTGGGTCTGATCGCGATATCATGATTAGAATTGAAAAACAACCTGGAGGCGAAAAAACTCAAGCTGTTGCCCTCCAAAAAATTAAAAAACAACTTGGAAATGAGCTTGAATATCGTCGTGTTGAAACCGTCGGTGGAAAAGTTAGCAGTGACTTAGTTGAGAATGGTCTTTGGGCTTTAGGATTTGCTCTGATTGGCATGCTTCTTTATATTTGGGTCCGTTTTGAATGGCATTTCGGCCTTTGTGGTATTCTTGCTCTTGCGCATGATGTTATTGTTGTCCTTGGTTTTTATTCATTAACGGGACATGAGTTCAAAGAAACGGCTTTTATTGCGATTTTAACAACAATTGGCTATTCTATTAATGATTCTGTCGTTATTTATGATCGAATTCGGGATAATTTACGTAAGTACAAAAAAATGCCCATTGAAGAACTGATTAATCAATCGACGAATGAAACGCTCTCTCGAACGATTATCACTGTTGCAACGACAGCTATTTCTCTCCTCGCGTTATATCTTTTTGGAGGTTCAGAAATTTCCTCTTTCAGTCTTCCTATTTTAATTGGAATTGTTTTTGGAAGTTATTCGTCAATCTTCGTTTCAGCTAATTTATTATTGTTCTTTGACATCCGTAAGACGATGAAAGAAAAGGAAGTTATAGCTTAACACATGATTGAGATTATTTCTCAACTGAGGGATTTAGTCTCTCGGTATCAGACCTTTATCTTAGGAATTGAAGGTGTTCTTTATTCAGGAAAAAACATCTTTCCAGAAGCCTTAGAAGTTTTGCGTTCTTTACAAGAAGAAAAAAAGGGGATCACTCTTTTAACGAATCAGACTCAACGCCTTGATATTACTAGAGAATTTCTTGCTCAAAAAGGTATTAAGCCTCACTTTTATCAACATCTTCTGACAGCCGGCGAAGAAATGTATCAACATTTATCTCAAAAGCCTGACCCTTGGCACAGCGCTCTTGGTAATTATTGTTATTTTATAGGTTCACCTCAAGATCAAACGATCCTTTATGGTCTTACCATTCATACCGTGAGACAGCTCAAAGAGGCAGATTTCATTCTCGTTATGGGAAGAGATGAATGGCATAATGATCCAGAAGAATATTATCCCTCTCTAGAAGAAGCAGCTAAACTCTCTTTAAAAATGATTTGTGTCAATTCTAATTTATACACTTACGAAGAAAATGAAAAATTTTTGTGCCCTGGAGCAATAGGGAGAATGTATGAGAAATTAGGTGGAGAGGTTTATTATCATGGGAAACCTTATCCTTCGATCTACACTCATTTTTTAAAAGAAATTGGTCCTGTAGATAAAAAATCCCTTCTTGTTATCGGTGATTCTCTGGCAATTGACATTCAGGGTGCTATTAATTTAGGGTTAGATTCTTTACTTACTATAAGTTCCTATACTTGTGATGAATTAGGTTTACCCTTGGACTCTTCTCTAGATCTTAATGAAATGCAAATTTCCCAAGCTTTAAAAAGAAACTCGTTCCAACCAACCTTTCTTATGGATAAGCTTGTATGGTAAAATTAATTAACAACTCAAACATATACTAAAAAAATGACTATTTCTCTAACTGTTGCAATTCCTGTAATTTTGGTCCTCACGATTCTTTCTGCAATTTTTTCTGCAGCAGAAACAGCTTTCATTGCTGCTTCTAAAGCAAAGCTTCATCGCTTAGCAAAACTTGGCGATAAGCGCGCTCAATTAGTAAAAACTCTACGACAATCAATTGAAAAACTTATTGGCGCAATCCTTTTATGCAATCAATTAGTTAATAACCTCGCCAACTCAATATCAACTGTCGTTCTCGTTCTTCTCTTAGGCGATGCTGGCCTTGTCTATGCTCCCATTGTGATGACTTCTTTGATTGTTATTTATGCAGAAGTCATGCCCAAAATCATTGCTATTGCTTATGCAGAAACAACAGCTATTCATTTAGCTCGTCCTCTACAAGTTATCATCAAGCTCACAACGCCCCTTACATTCTTCATGCATTTGATAGCGCGTGGTACCTTAAGAATGATTGGCATCAAAACTGATCCAAATGCTCGGGCAACAAGCTCATTAGAAGAATTGCGTGGAGCTATTGACTTGCATGGCTATCCTGGAGAGGAAGAATCTGCCGAAGAACGGGCTATGCTTCACAGTATACTTGACCTTGGAGATGTTGAAGTTGGTGAGATCATGGTTCATCGCAAGAACGCTATGATGATTAACGCAGATCTTTCTGTGAAAGAAATTATTCATCAAGTGATCTCAAGCCCCTATACACGTATTCCTTTATGGAAAGACAATAAAGACAATATCGTGGGTATTTTGCATGCAAAAGCTTTGCTAAAAGCTATTCAAAAAACACCTCTTGAAAAATTAAATATTCTCTCAATTGCAACAAAGCCATGGTTTATCCCAGAATCAACAACGCTGAGAGAACAGCTCCAAGCTTTTAGGTTACGGCAAGAACACTTTGCTCTTGTTGTTGATGAATATGGCGCGCTGATGGGAGTCGTTACTCTCGAAGATATTCTTGAAGAAATTGTAGGCGAAATTAGCGATGAACACGATCTTCCGCTTGAAGGCGTGTCAATACGACGGGATGGCACTATTATGTCCGTGGGAACAATAACTATTCGTGATTTAAATCGCAAATTTGAGTGGACTCTTCCTGACGAAGAAGCCTCAACCATTGCAGGCCTTGTTCTTCATGAATCGCGTGTTATTCCTAAAATTGGGCAAACTTTCTTAATACACGGGTTCCAATTTAGTATTCTCAAAAGAGTGCGTAATCAAATTACTCTTTTAAAGATTACACCGCCAATGACGGAATAAATAATGAACTCATTGCGTGATAAATTACAACATCTATTATCAAAGGAATTCAATCCTGAACATCTCGAAATAATTGATGAGACAGATAAACATAAAAATCATCTGAATACACCCCACACTAAAGAAACGCACTTTAGAATACTAATCGTCTCAGAAATTTTTCAATCCATGAATCGAATAGAGAGACATCGTTGCATTATGAGTCTTTTTGAACAAGATTTTAAAGCTCATCTCCATGCCCTTTCAATTAAAGCATTCACACCAAATGAATATCAGAAATTCCCCAAAACGAAAGTTGCATTGTCTGATTTTCCTCTTCATACTTAAACCATGAAAACGACTTATAAGCTTCATCCTTTTTTTGAAGACCCCCAACCACAAAAAAGAATTTGTGATGAATCTGGTTGTCTTGAAGAAGCTCTTTATAAAGCGCCTCAAAGTCCTCAACAACTTCAAATTTATTATTGGTTTTGTTTGAAACATATCCAAATTTATAATTCTCAATGGAACTATTATCGTGACATGGGGACAGATGAAATTGAAGACCATTATCGTTCAGATATCACATGGCAACGCCCATCTTGGCGTTTTGGAAGTGACGCCTCTAAAACTTCTTTTTTTATCAAAGATCCTTTTGATCTTCTCGATAGAGACCATAAAAATTCTAAGCAACAACAGCAAGAATCCTCTTGGAATTCTCTCTCTACAGAAGAAGCTAACGCGTTAAAATTAATGGAATTAAATGGTCCTGTGACAGGTGAAACTTTAAAACAAAAATATATCCAACTCGTAAAAATATATCATCCTGATGTAAATAATGGCTGTGCCGAAGCCGAAGAAAAATTGAAACTGATTAATAAGGCTTACGGCGTCCTTAAAAAAGTCATCCGCTAATCATTCTCTTCAGAGCCCTAAGTCCCCGCCTCACTCACGAAAATGTTGGAGATATTCTTCTATGAGTTTAGCAAGCCAATCTTTTTGCTGAACTAAAGCCTCTTTTGATTTGATGTCAAGATTTGAAGCTGAAACTGTCATGCCTAACATTTCTGATTGAGAAAAAGGCGTCCCTCCCGAAGAGACCAAATGTTCCATTAAATGATCCGATTCTATGAACAAAACATCCCTTTGAGGTTCTTTATTCAAACTATTCATAGAGGATTCTAATTCTCTTTCTTCGACGACAACATCCTGTACCATAGGCGTGCCTGGAATTGAGCTTTCTGCATAAATTTCAGACTGTTCTTCTTTAACACCAAAAACAGTGTTGTTATAAAGCATCCCTAAGAGTACCCATAGATAATTTCTTTTGCTGATTTTTTGATACATGATTTTATCCCCCCCTTGTTAAAGATATACCTTTTTTATGAAAGTTCAAAGCTTGAATAGGGTTTTTAGTTGACCTCTTGCTTTCTCTTCTTTTATTAATAATAAAAAGAAGTTTCCCAAATATGAATTAAAAATATGATTATTGTTTTTGGATCCCTCAATGTAGATATGGTACTGCCTGTTGAGATGCTGCCAAGACCAGGGAACATTGTATTATGTGAAGAATACAAACTTCTTCCTGGTGGAAAAGGCGCCAATCAAGCTGTTGCTGCGGCTAAAGCTGGGGCCAAAGTTAAAATGTTTGGGAGTATAGGCAACGATAGTTTTGCCCAAATTGCGCGTCATTTTCTTGAAAAAACAAATGTTGATATTTCTGCATTAACAATCAGTGAACGACCTACTGGCTGTGCAACAATATGCGTTGATAGTACGGGCGAAAATATGATTACAATCGCAAGCGGTGCTAATTTAGAAGCAAGTTCGGCGACCATTCCCGACGACCTATTGACTGAAAAATCAACCGTACTTCTTCAAATGGAAGTTCCTCCAGAAGAAAATTGGAAACTTATTGAGCGGGCAAAACAAAAAAAAGCCCGAATAATTCTTAATTTGGCCCCTGCACAACCTATTTCAGATAAATTAATTCAATCCTTAGATGTGCTTGTGATGAATCAAATCGAAGCCACAGTTTTAGCCTTACATTTAGGATTTGATGTCATCTCTCCAGCAATTGCGGC
The DNA here is from genome assembly GCA_017307065.1 of Candidatus Paracaedimonas acanthamoebae. Lineage (NCBI taxonomy): Bacteria > Pseudomonadati > Pseudomonadota > Alphaproteobacteria > Holosporales > Caedimonadaceae > Candidatus Paracaedimonas > Candidatus Paracaedimonas acanthamoebae. The sequence continues at coordinate 17,225 of JAFKGL010000022.1, read as the reverse complement.
ACGTCGCCTTTCTTCAAAATATGGAATCACTTGTATTGTAACACTAGGCGCTGATGGAGCTTTTGCTTGTAACCCCTTGGGCACATGGTTTGTCCAAGCTCTCCCCATTAAACCAGTTGACACAACCGCCGCAGGAGATGCCTTTGTTGGCGTTTTTGCCGCGGCTTTCGATAAAGGATTACCAATTGATCAGGCCCTGAGAAGAGCCGCTGTCGCCAGCAGTCTTGCTTGTCTCACAGTTGGTGCTCAACCAAGCCTTCCTGATTCTCAACAAATAGAAGCTTCTCTTTCTAGAATTCCGACCCCTCGTCGCTCAACATAATTTTATCTTCATTATGTAAGTAAAAATTTTTCAAACGAATATTTTTAAAATCAAAAATATTTTTTCATTTTATTTCAATAAATTAACTCACACATACTTTTAAATTCTTATAAAAACATCATAAAATTTACTAAATTTTAATCTAAATAGAGTGGATTAAATATTGATCCTCTTAAAATATTTTGAATTTGAAAAGAGGAATGAGGAGACTTTATGAGTACAGTAGAAGAGATTCTATATGGAGTTGTAAGACGGCGTGAGGGTTTACGCGTTGCTCAACAACGTCCACATGAACCTCTGCCAAATTTTATAACTCAAAGAACACAAGAAGATCCTAAAGATGCCTCAACAATCTTAGAGAATGATCTTGCTTCTCTTGAAATGAAGAAAAAGACCATCTTAAAAACACCCGCTGATGGAGAAGTAAAATTGGGAAAAATATCAAGCCTTATATTGTTAATTGCTCTCGCATTCATGGCGACTTTATTCTTTGTTGTTGGTTTTCTCACATGTTATACGCTCTTCCCTCCTTATGGCGGATATTCTCTTACACAAGCCGCCGTAAAAACAATTGCCCCGCTTTCAGGAAATAATACACATCCTAATCTGGTTGAAAATTCTTCTACACCTTCTTACAGTATGCGCCAACAACAACTTGCAAAAGCCTCAGGGCGCAAAGTTATTGAACCTTCTCTTGTCACTCAAGCAGAACAACAAACTTTAGCAGCGGCTAAATTCCAGGCCCAATCTTCTGTGGCCCAAGCACTTAATAATGTCACAAGTAAACTTAGGGATACTCTCGGATCTAAATTAGGGGGTATTGTTATCCCTCTCACAACGGGGCTAGCTCAAACAATCGCGCAACAAAAAACCAATCAAGCTTTTTCTCAAGTGAGTGAAAAAATAGGAAATGAACAACAAAATTCTCAAATGACAACGTCTTCATCAACGCCTCAAAAAGAATCTTCAAAAGAAGAAAATACGTCATCTAAAGAGAATTCTAATCCTCTTAAAAGTCAAAACTTTTACACCCTTCATATACGTGATTTCACAGATCAAAGTACGGCTCAAGAATATGTCGAAGATCTTAAAAAAAGAGGTTTCACAGACAGCCACTTTAATCGTTTATGGAGCCCTCAAGGAATTATTTATGCCGTACAAGCAGGACAATATAAATCTTTTCAAGAAGCTTTAAATGCTTCCAAAATTTTGCGCGAACAAGGAGGGCAACCTACACGTATTGTGCCTATTACTTCTGCGGAACATAACCAATAAATGAAGAATTGAGTAAATAATGAGTATGATCAAAAATCTTAAACACCTAAAAAATTTCTTTGCTCTCTTGAGTCTCGTGTGCGTCGTGGGATGTGCTAAAGATGATGATGCACGAGATCCGAAATTAAATTTAAATACAGTCTCTATTTCTCTTGATAATGATGCAAATCGTAACTCCGCGACAGCCATTGAACTTCTTATTGTTTACAAAATGGAATTGTTAAAAGCTCTTATGAAAATTAATTCGACAGATTATTTCGCTTCTTCTGACCAAATTAAAAGAGATTATCCTGAGTTGGTGCAAGTTTATCGATGGGAATTAACCCCAGGACAAGCCATTTCTGATTACGAAATTAAGGCGACTGGTGATGAACCTTTAGGAATCGTTATCTTTGCTGATTATTTAACGCCAGGCAATCATCGAGAACGCGTTGGAAACGCAACAGATATTCATCTCAGACTTAGAAATGAAGATTTTTGTATTTTAGAACAAGGGTGCCGCTTTGAAAAAACAGGCCCTGCAAAAAGTGCGGAGGATCTGCTCCTTGAAACAATCCGTGCAGGTATGGCCTCAAAACCTATCGATGTCACAGAACAAAAAGAAGAAGTTGAGAAGAAAAATTTATAAAGAATAGTGGGGGAAAAAATGTCAAAATTAGGACGCGTAAGGGATGCAATCCAGTGGTACGAAGGCATGCTATTAATGCCTCAACATTTCCAACAAAATGATCATCGTTTACATCAACTCTTAAGTTTTCACATCAACACAGCTGTTTCTCATCACTGGGGCATCACTCATTTCACTTTCGATCCTGCTATCCTCGTTGCTGGTAAATTACGCATCTTAGAACTTGAAGCTATCATGCCGGATGGTCTTGTTGTTTCGACTTACGCGAATGAAGGTGATTTCCTTGAGATTAACTTAACTCCCTTTATTGAAACCTTAAAAACAAAACCTCTTAAAGTATTTTTGGTAATACCAGAATACAAACCTGGCACCCTAAATGTCTCTCGAGAAGAAGCCCGCTTTATGTCAAAAGATGGCTTTCAAGTCGTTGATGAAAATACTGGTGAAGGAAAAATGGCTTTCCCAATTCTACAGCCTAATTTAAGTTTATTTATTGGAGAAGAGGCTCCTTCTCGCTTTGTTGCCCTGCCTCTGATGGAGATTCATTACGCAACAAATGGATTTGCGCTTACAGATTATACTGCACCTCTTTTAAAAGTTGAAACAGATTCACCCCTTGGGCTTCTTGGTTTAGGTCTTGCAAAAACAATGCGTGAGAAAATAGCCTTTCTGGGAGATCAACTTTATAGTAATACGGGCGACATTATGTCAGCAGAAGCTGAACAAAGTATTCGCGCCCTTACAACAGGGTTATTAGCCTTAGAAGCAATCTTGCATGCAGGCACAGCCCATCCTTTTCAATTATATTTACAACTAGCCACAGTCGCAAGTCATGTTTCTACGCTTAATCTGGGGCAAATGCCTCCCGTCTTCAATGCCTATCAACATAATGATATTCGCACCAGCTATGTGGAATTAATTACTTACATTAATTTAATGTTAGCCCGCATCCAAGAAGGATATTTCATTGTTCCTTTTAATCAAAAAGATCGGCTTTTCTCTCTTCCTTTAAAACGTGAGTGGATAGGAAATTCTTTAATTTTGGGAGTCAAAGCATCACCAGCTATGAATGAGAAAGATCTTGTGGCATGGCTCATGAATACTTTAATTGCTTCAGAAACTCATGTGGCACCAAGTCGTGACAAACGTATTCTTGGGGCTTCACGAAAGATCATTGAAGGAGATAATGAATTAAATCTGTTTCCCGCTAAAGATGTCCTCTTATTTACAGTGGAAACGGATCCTAAGTTCATTAAACCCGATCAAGACTTGCAGATTTTCAATATCGCCGATAACCAAGAAAAAAGACCTATTGAACTTGTGCTCTATGTCCCCAAAAATAATTTAGAAAAAATTAATACGTAAAAAAGGAGCGAAAACGCTATGGGTGTCCCTATCAATTTAAGACGGCAGGAAGATTACGAAACATCCTTTGTGATTCGTTATTTTGAAGAATTTTACACTAAAATCATTGAAATTAAAGAAAGAATTAAAACTGAACAATGGCTTCCTATTCGAGATGGCATAGATGATATCCCAGGAGATCAAAATGAAACGATTGCAACTCAAGCGAGAGGTTTTTTAGAAGAACTCCGTCTTTTGATTGAACGCCAAACCATGGAATCTAGCCGGTTTGGGGGTGAATTTGCCGTAAGTTATTATCTTGAGACCAAATATATTATGGCAGCCCTTGCGGATGAAATTTTCTTATCTTTAGATTGGAAAGGTCGTAAATATTGGGAAGATAACCTTCTTGAATCTTTCTTCTTTGAAACACATGATGCTGGAGAACAGTTTTTTACAAGGCTTGAAAATTTATTAGCCACCCGTGATCCGTTGCGGAATGATCTTGCTCAAATTTATCTATTGTCTCTAGGCCTTGGATTTCAAGGGAAATATCGAGATACAAATGATGAAGGTCAACTAACTCATTATCTTCGACAGCTTTATGTTTTTATTAACCATTCGGAACCTAAACTCTATCAAGAAGAAGAACGACTTTTCCCAGAAGCCTATACACATACACCAGAACCTCGAAAAGTGAAACTTCTTCAAGATGTGCGTTTATGGATGATTGTCATCGCAAGCGCTTTTGCCACGTTATTATTGGCATCTTATGGAGTGTGGCACAGTGTTACATCTGAAACTTTTAAAATTGTTGACCGTATTCTATATGAATCAGGCAAAAAACAGTAGGAGGATTAAATGATTACTGAAATTCTGCAAGCTTTTCTCCCCTACCTTCCCTATTTCGTTTTTATTGCACTCGCTTTAGGTGTTTTATTAGTTATATTTTTAGTATTTTTTGCTCAAAAAACAGTTGCTAAATCCCTTAAACAAAAAACAAAAACTCGAGCGCCCCAGCCTTTACAAACTAATAATACCTCTTACTTCAAACGCTTTTTAGCATGGAGAAAAACTTTTAAAGACAAATTCTCTCATCTAGGATGGGGGCAACTTCCCAAAGATGAAATGAGCAATTCATTTCGCCAGACCGAAGAAATCTTAAAAACATATCTAGGCTCTAGAGAACCTCAATATGAGTTGCCTTGGTATCTTTTAGTTGGGGCTGAAGGATCAGGAAAAACCACTTTATTAAAAAATTTAAACCTTGAACTTCCAATTGGAAGACCCGAATTTGAGGTCCCAGAAGAACATTCTAAATTAATTTGGCGTTTCTATGATGGCGCGGTAATCCTCGAACCAAATGGTCCCTTTATCCTCCGCGAAAATTCTCTTTCATCTGATAATCAAGATTGGGGATATCTTTTACAATTATTAAATCGTTTTCGTCCTAAACGTCCTCTTGATGGCATTATTTTAACGATACCATGCGATGAATTAACCTCTGAAGACAGATTAAGCCATAATGAAATATATGAACGTGCCAAAGTTATCTATACGAAACTTTGGGAACTTCAAAATATCTTAGGAATAAAAGTTCCTGTGTATGTGGTGCTCACAAAAAGTGACGTTATGCCAGGATTCCAAAGCTTTGTTGAAGCCCTTCCTTCTGGAAATTCACAAGAAATTTTAGGATGGTCAAGCCCGTATAGTACTGATGCTAATTTTTTGACTTCTTGGGTCGATGAAGCATTTCGATATATTCATAGAACCTTAGATCGCCTTCGAGCCTCTATTTTTACAGCTCAAAAAGCCCCCACAACTCTTATTGATGGCGTATTTACCTTACCTCTTGAATTTATTCACCTTAAAGAAAATCTTCAAATTTATTTAGGCCAAATCTTCAAAGATAGCGCCTATCATGAATCTTTCTTCTTACGAGGAATTTATTTAACCGGCCGGACTTTTATAGAATCTATAGTTGCTCCTTCTCTACTTCCAAAAATTACGACAGATTTTGATCTTAATAATGAAGAAGAATTCCAAAATCCTCTCTCGGAACGCCTCTATTTTGTGACAGATTTATTTGAAAAAAAGATCTTTGCTGAATCAACTTTGGCCCAACCTATTATGAGAGTTTTAATTTCCACAAATAGAATTTTGAATTATGTGAAAGCTACCGCCGCAGCCTTAGGAATTATGTGGTTGGCGGGACTTATTTTTGCTCATGATACTCTTAAAACAGGGTTGAGTACGACAATGCCTGCTCTTATTCAGATTGATAAATCTATTCAAGGCGTGAGTCTCAAAGGAGGCGTTTCTGACGATCCACGTTTTCTGGCCTATCTTGATCAACAAGCTGATATTATTTTAGAAAAATTCACGACTGTTGATACTGTCAACGTCAGTTCACTTTTTATTCCGACCTCATGGTTTAGTCATTTAAATCATAACATCCGCCTTTCTTTCTCAGCTGCTTATGATCGAATTATCCTGCCTTCTTTATACTCTGCCATCATCAAGAAAATAGAAGATATTATTTCTTTGAAGAAACTTGAATACCCCAGTAGTGGATATAACCAAGGTGAGGCAAATCTTTTGGTATCTCAACCTTTTCTAGCAGTTAAGAATTATGTTCAGCAAATTCAACAACTTGAACAGCAAGTTCATAACTTTAATAACCTTGAACATAGTCGTAATATTCAGGACTTAGCGGCCCTTATAAAATATCTCTTCAATAAAGATCTACCTTCTCAATTTTATACCTCTGCAGATTATTATAGTTCTGCTCTTTCTCTAAGTGTTGATCGGCCAATTGATTTAAATCCTTTTAAGATAGGAGCGGGACAAAAACTTGGTATCATTTACAAGAATTTTATTGAGCACGCTTTTAATTTAGACGAGACTTTCCCTATTTTTTCAAGCCTTTCTAGAAAATTAGTCCAACTTTCCGATACAGCTCAAACAAGAACTTATAAAAGTGAAGATCTCCGAAAAATCGTCGCCGAAGCAATTACAGCTGCGGATCTTATGTCGAGCGGTCGCCTTGATTGGGCGGATAAAGATGTTTTTGATCCAGGCCCTGGATATAGTTCTCTCATTAGCCAAATTACGACTTCGACGTTATTAGGAAAAGATATTTCAATCGAATTAAATAGAATCTCTGAAAGAGAATTCGTAAAATTTAAATTGGCCCTTGCGAGTTTTTCAACGCCTCTAACAGGTTCTTTATTTTCTCTGAGAAATGGGCAACTGGTTTCAGACCCTTCTCCTGGCCTCATTCATTTCATTGATTATATGTCAATGTTTTTGGAAGAGCCTTTTATGATGAAATCTGTTGATCAACAAATAATGACAAAAGTTCCTACAGGAAAGCTTTTATTTTGGGATGATCTTACGCTGCAAAAAGCCGGAATATTAATTGAAAATTTCGAAGATTTCATCGGGCAACGTCTCAATAATATGCCTCCTATCCTCCAAAACATCATGAAACTAATTGGCCGCAATAGTATGCGTCAATGTCTGTTGAACTATGTGGCTCAGTCTCAAGTTCTTAGTGATGAACCAACAAACAGCACAAGTCTTGGAACGCGAGAACTTCTTCAAGCCCAAGTTCTTAATGTGACTAAAGTTGTCCCGATCTTCGCTCGAATTTTTAGCGTATTTGATGAAGGTGGATTGGTGACTCAAAATACTCAACTGAGACAACTCCTCGTAAATGAGAGTCAGCATATATTACAAAAAATTGAGAAAATTCTTGAAAATGATGATCTATACGCTGCACGCGAAGATATGTTTGTGTGGTGGGATGGAAGTCTTATGGTTGGGTTAAAAGCTTTTGGTGTTCGCGACCTTAATGACATGAAAGCATTTTTAAAGGCTCAAAGGATCAGAGTCAGCTTCCTTGCAAAAGAACTTGCCGAACCTATTCTTACGCTTCTTAGTATTGGTTATCTTGAAGACATTCCTTTTGATATTCCTCTCGTCGATTGGTGGACACGAATTATTAAAGCTGTGGATGATTATGAGAAGAAAACACCTGGAAGTTCTTTAGTGGCTCTCGAACATTTCTTAACGTACGACATCAATGAAATTACGCTCGAAAATTGTGCTTCTCTTGATTTCCAAGATGATTTCACAGACTTTAATGATTATTTTGTTGATATTCGCAACACCATTAGCAAACAACTTAGAAAAAGATGTAAAAATGTGACAGTTTATCGCGCTTTTGAGCATTACAATAAAGCTGCAACATTCTTTAACACCCATCTTGCTGGACGCTTTCCTTTCAGCCATAAGTTAGAAAATTCCGAGACTTTTGATGCTGACCAAGATGACGTCACAACCTTCTTTGAACTTTTCGATATGCTTGATTCACAAGAAATTTCTTCTCTTGAGAAATATTCCAAAATCGATGGGACTGAATCTGAAGCGATCCGCTTTGTTAAAGATATTCAAAGTATTCGTGCTTTAATGTTAGCTGCGATTGATCAAAAAGCAGACCAAACAATACCTTCAAAGATTGATTTCGATGTCTCATTCCGTACGGATCGTACACGTGAAGCCGGAGGAGATAAAATTATTGATTGGCGTATGCAAGTGGGCTCTCAAATACTTGATTTCCGTCAAAAGAATTTGAAAACTTCTTGGACCATGGGAATGCCTATTATTGTTGATTTACGCTGGGCGATAGATGGAGATCTGTCCCCCCTTTCGGATCCTCGACAATCAAATTTAACTGTGATTGGCCCTAAAGCAAGTTTTGTATATACAGGACGTTGGAGTCTCATCAAGCTCATTAAAGAACATATCTCTTATGAGACAGAACCATCCAACCTAAAAAATTCTCCAAGCTCATTATTAGAATTTATTATTCCGACCACATGTAGACTTGAGAACCCTCAAGAAGATACTCCTTCCACTCTTGAGAAAAAAACGACAGATAGCCGTGTATACTTAAGAATTGCTCTTCATGAGACTGTGAAACGTAAAAAAGAAGAGAAAAATGCATCCTCTGAAAAAGAAAGCTCAAAAATAAAATATATTGCCCTTCCACGCTTCCCAATACAGGCACCCCTATTAGATTCTTTTATGTTAAAGGGACAACCTTCGAAAAAGGCTTTTTAAAATGATTTTAGGATTAGAAAAAGCATCAAAGCAAATTTCATCTCTTTTAACGCCTCTCAAGGGGAAAGAACCATCTGGCCGGTATTTACAATATGAACATCATTATGATCAACTTCGAAATGCCCGCATCGAAGAAGATGAAGCTCTTTCTTTAGGTATTTGGCAAAGAGAATTAAAAAAAGCAGATTGGGGAAAAGTTGAAGAATTGGCCTGTTCTATCTTGCAAAATGACTCTAAAGATCTGCAAGTTGCTGCATGGCTCACAGACGCTTGGCTGAGGCTGTATGGGATGAAAGGACTTGAATTGGGAATTACACTTTGTCTTGGCCTCTGTAAAAATTTCTGGACAACTCTCCATCCTCAAATTCAAAAAGAAGATATTGAATATCGACTTGCGCCTCTTGAGTGGTTAAATGAAAAATTACTTATCCCTCTTCGATTGATGGCAATTACGCATACCTCCCATAATAAAAATAAAGGTTATACTTATACAGATTATGAAATTGCAGCTCGTTATGAGAACACTCTCAAAATGGGACATGAAGCCGCTCAAAAAAGTAAAATAACCCAGAATGAGCCCTCAGTAAAAATGTCCCAATTTCTTCAAAGCCAATCTCAGACTCCAGCAGAATTTTATGAAGACCTTGTGAATAGTTGTCAAAATACGATTAAAATTATTAATGAGTTAGAAATTTTTATTTTACAAAAATGTTCGAATTATCCTTCAATTCTTAATCTCTTACGACAAGAAATTAAGAAATTAGAAGATTTTTCGACACTTACCCTTAAAAAAAGAGAACCCTTTCATCCCCCATCTCTCTCTGGAAAGAATGAAGATGAAAAACCAGAAGAAAAACCCTCCAAAATTGCTTCTTCTATTAACTTGGTAAAAAAAATAATGAAAAAAGATACACCTCAGACAATTACAAATCGGGAACAAGCGTATCAAATGCTTGCAGAAATTTCTGATTACTTAGCTAAAGTGGAACCTCATAGTCCAACCCCTTACTTGATTCGACGTGCTGTTTCCTGGGGAGATATGTCTTTAAGTGAACTCCTTGCTGAACTTATTCAAGACGGAGGAGATTTAATAAAAACCTTAAAAATCTTAGGAATCCCACCTGTCAATAATCAAAATTCTAAAGAACAGGATTCATCCTATTAAAAGAAATTTGCTTTTTGTTCAAAAGAAGCCTATATCGTTCTGCTAAGAATTGTTCATTAAGAAGGAGTTATTGAATGCGTATTGGTGTTCCCAAAGAAATTAAAACACACGAGTATCGTGTTGGCCTTGTGCCAAGTAGTGTTCGCGAACTTATCTATCATGGCCATGAGATCATTATTGAAACTGGGGCTGGCATAGGAATCGGTTTTAGCGATGAAGATTATCAAAAAGCTGGGGCTCACATAAAATCTTCCGCACAAGAAATTTTCGCGCAAGCTGACATGATTGTCAAAGTTAAAGAGCCTCAACCAAGTGAAACAAAAATGTTAAAAGAGGACCAAATCCTCTTTACTTATCTCCATCTTGCGCCAGATCCCGAACAAGCTCAAGGACTCATTGACTCAAAATGCGTTGCAATTGCTTATGAGACCGTTACTGATCGCACAGGAGGTCTCCCTCTCCTTCGTCCTATGAGTGAAGTTGCAGGCCGTATGTCCGTTCAAGTTGGTGCGTATAACCTTGAGAAATACCCCGGCGGATCCGGTGTATTGCTCGGCGGTGTTCCAGGTGTTGAACCTGCGCACGTTGTAATCTTAGGCGGTGGTGTCGTTGGAACAAATGCATTAAGAATGTCGATTGGCCTTGAGGCAGATGTCACAGTTATCGATCGTTCTCTCACAAGACTTCAACAATTAGACGCAGAATTTGGCTCTCGCCTTAATACAATTTATGCAACTTTTGATGCCGTTGAACGCTATGTTGCAAAAGCAGATCTTGTTATTGGGGCAGTTTTAGTTCCTGGTGCAGCAGCGCCTCGCCTCGTGACACGCGATATGCTCAAAAAAATGCGCCCCGGTTCAGTGCTTGTTGATGTTGCAATTGACCAAGGTGGTTGCTTTGAAACAAGCCGCCCAACAACACATGACAATCCCACCTATATTGTGGATGGCATTGTTCATTATTGTGTGGCAAACATGCCCGGCGGTGTGGCTCGGACTTCTACTTTTGCCCTTAACAATGCAACGCTTCCTTTTGTTCTTGCTCTTGCAAATAAAGGCTACAAAAATGCTCTAGCTGAAGATCCACATCTTTGTAACGGGCTCAACGTCTTTCATGGTCATGTCACATATGAAGCCGTTGCTAAAGAACTCGGCTATGCCTATGTTCCTGCTCACGAAGCTGTCGGATTCTAATTGAGCTTCACGCGTCTTTTATGAAAAGGTTAAATTAAGCAAAAACTTGATTTAACCTTTTTCTTTGAAAAAAACTTCCCTAACCATCAATAAAAAAATTTTTTAAATAATAAAAAACAAGATGAAAAATAAAATTAAGATTTATGCTACAATAAGATTATTAAATCTTTATTTGATGGTGCTTGTTTATGTGATTCAAGAGGCGTGGGCTCTGCCGAAATTTATGCGTTCTCGAATCTTATATCTATAGTCAGAAATTTATGCCTCAGGCTCTACGGAATAACTCAGCTCAACTTTTTAAGAAGCAATTACCTTTAAAATCTCTGATGCCTCTTACAAGATATCAATCCATAGAAGTTACAGCGTAGATTCATCTCTAAAAATTATTTTATCCTAGCTTTCTTTTTTGAGCTTGATTATAGGTGAAGAAATCTTACACCTTAGGAAAACAACATGACTTATCGCATCGCAGTTATAGGGGCCACAGGCAATGTCGGCCGAGAAGCCTTAAATATTTTAGTCGAACGTCGTTTTCCTCTTAAAGAAATCTTTGCTTTAGCTTCTAACCGTTCCAAAGGGATCGAAGTCTCTTTTGGAGAAGACAAAGTTCTTCCTGTGCTGGCGCTTGAAGAATTTGATTTTACAGGAATTGATTTTGTGATTTCCGCCGTCGACGCAAAAATTGCTGCGCAATATCTTCCCAAAGCCGCAGCTGCGGGTGCAATGATTGTGGATAAAAGTTCTTATTTCCGCCTTGAACCAGATGTGCCTCTTCTCGTTCCCGAGGTCAATAGTCATCGCCTTCAAGAAAAACCAAAACGCGGCATCATCGCCAGCCCTAATTGTGTTGTCATTCCTTTAACTGTCGCCCTGAAGCCTCTGCATGACCTTGCCCAGATTAAACGTATTGTTCTGTCGACTTATCAATCCGTTTCAGGGGCAGGATCCGCCGCAATGGATGAGCTTTTTAACCAAACAAGGGCTATCCTTGTGAATGAAAATATTCCTGAAGATGTCTTTCCAAAACAAATTTCTTTTAACCTCATTCCTCAAATTGATCGCTTTCAACGAGATGGATTCACAGCTGAAGAAGAAAAAATTGCCCTTGAGACGCGGAAAATTTTTGAAATGCCTCTCAAGGTCACAGCAACCTGCGTCCGAGTCCCAGTGTTCATTGGCCATTGTCTTTCCGTAAACGTTGAATTTGAGAAACCGATCACGGTTGAGACTGCACGCACGACTCTTCAAAAATCAAAAGGCATTTTCGTTCTTGATCGACCCGAAGAGAACGGATATATCACGCCCCTTGAAATTGCCGGCGAAGACGTCGTTTGTGTCAGTCGTTTACGTCAAGATACAACCGTGGCTTCAGGGCTTTCCCTTTGGATCGCTGCTGATAATTTGCGAAAAGGCGCAGCTTTAAATGCTGTGCAAATATTAGAAGAACTTATAAAAAAATAACTAAATTTTTTGATCAGATTGATCAAATTAATAAATTTGATCAAATTCTTGACCCTCACCCTTATTATGTGGAAAATGCACCCAAAATAAAATGATAGGTATTCGCATGACAACGCCCTTAAATACACCCACTGAAGACGAAAATGAATTCCGCAATGTCAGGTTAAAAAAACTTGAAATTTTGCGTGAAAAAGGGATTGATCCTTATCCTTCAGGATATGAAAAAACGCATACTTTAAGTCAAATTCAGCAAACGTATGCTTCTCTAGAAGCTGGCCAAGAAACGACAGATAAAGTTCGCGTTGCGGGACGTATTGCCTCCATTCGGAACAGTGGTATGTTCATTGATCTCAGTGATCCTTATGAAAAACTTCAGATCTTTTGTCATAAAAATCATCTCACTGAAGAACAATTTGAGCTGATTAAACTCCTTGATTTAGGGGATTTTATTGGGATTGAAGGAATCGTGCGACGCACCCCTCGTGGAGAAATTACCGTGAATGCCGAAGAAGTGACCCTTCTTTCCAAGAGCTTACTTCCCCCACCTGAAAAATATCATGGACTTCAAGATGTTGAAACACGCTATCGTCAACGATACCTTGACTTGATTGCAAATCCTGAGTCTCGCCAAACACTTCGTGAACGTTCACAAATCATTGTTGCCATTCGCGATTATTTGAATAAAAAAGATTTCCTCGAAGTTGAAACACCGATGTTGCATGTTTTGGCAGGAGGAGCCGCGGCAAAACCGTTCATTACCCACCATAATGCCCTTGATATGGAGCTTTATTTAAGAATTGCACCTGAGCTTTACCTCAAGCGGCTTATTGTCGGAGGCCTTTCTGAAAAAGTTTTTGAAATTAACAGAAATTTCCGCAATGAAGGCCTCTCAACTCGTCATAACCCTGAATTCACAATGATTGAAATCTATGAAGCGTATGCGGATGGTCATAAGATGATGGAACTCACCGAGAATATGGTTTCGGCAGTTGCTGAAAAGGTTTTTGGAAAGCTTCTATTTGATTTCAATGATATCCAACTTGACTTCAAGGGACCTTGGGCCCGCAAGCCTATGCTTGAGCTTGTCAAAGAAGCAACAGGAATTGATTTCCATCAAATTCATTCCCTTGAAGAAGCCAAGGCCGCAGCTCAAAAAGCAGGCATCAATGCGAGCAGCGCCGATTCGTGGGGTGGTGTTGTCGAAACGCTATTCGCTGAAAAAGTTGAACACACCTTGATTCAACCAACGCATGTGACAGAATTCCCGCTCGATATCTCGCCTTTGGCAAAACCTCATCCTCAAAACCCCCGCCTTACAGAACGCTTTGAGACGTATGTGAACGCTTGGGAGATTGCGAATGGATTTTCGGAGCTTGCAGACCCCTTAGATCAAAAAGGACGTTTTGAGGCTCAAGTTGCGGCGAAAGCCCGTGGCAATGAAGAAACAATGCCTTTCGATCAAGACTTTATTACGGCCCTGGAATACGGTTTCCCGCCAACAGGTGGCCTTGGAATCGGGATTGATCGCCTTGTAATGCTATTAACAAATTCACCTAGCATTCGAGACGTCATCGCTTTTCCGACCATGCGACCTAAAGCATAAGGTTCTTCTTTTAATCCACGAAAGCTTGCCGAGGGGCGGCTTTCTTTTTGCTCAATAAATTTGCGAAAAGAATAGCAAACGCCCCGTTGCCAGTCACATTTGCGGCTGTAATAACCGGATCAAACAAGATATAAATTGACGTGATCAACGCTGACATTTCAGCGGTAAACCCAAAATGGGCTTCAAGAACAGGAACAATAAGAATAACCGTCGCACCAGGGATAGCCGCAACCGCAAATTTTGTCATCAAAAAGTATCCTGTAAAAAGGAGGTATGTTGAAAAATCCATCGGAGGATGCCCAAAAGCCGCCATCACCACCATCATCATAATCGGCACCCCGATTGAATCACCGATGAGATGAATATTTACGGTTGCAGGAATAATCGCTTCGACCATCTTATTTCCATGGGTATTTTTTTCAGCGGCATAAAGAGTTACTGGCATTGTCGCGGCACTCGACATTGTTGAAAATCCCGCCACAGTCGAGGGAAAAACATTCTTTAAACACTGACGCCACGCGCTCGCTTTAAATTTTACAGCAACCCCATACATCAAAAGAATATAGAGGGTAAGAGCGGTAATAATAATGCCAAACATATGAGCATAATTTTTGAGGATGGGTTGTAACTGACCTTCATGGCTCAATTTCAAAATGAAGCCCAAAATAAAAACCGGCAGCAATGGAATAAAGATTTTATTCAACAGATAATCGACTTTTCCTTTGAGTTTTCGAAGTCCTTTTTCAATGAGTGGATGCGGAAAGATAGCTAAAAATGCACCGACTCCCAAGCCTGCAAACAGAGCCCAATCATTTTTAATCCATAACGGAAGACTAAATTGCCATAAAGGTTTCAGAATAACAGAGGGAGTTGTAATGGTTGCTTTTTGAAGACTAAATTCTAAAAATCCTGTCATTTTAACGCCATAGGCCGCTAAAATTGAAATTGTATTTGAAAGGATAACGCCGATCAAAATAAAAACTATAAACTTTAAAGCGCCACCCTTTAAGGAAAATAGACAAGATGTAAGATAGCTGAAAATGATTAAAGGCAAACTGAAGACAAGCAATTCTTTAATCGAAAGACTCACGGCATAAGCCCCTTCTTTCAGAAGAAGAGGAAAACATTCCCCAAAAAAGAGGACCAAAGTAAATATCATAACCAATTGAAAAAGAATATTTTTTTGTAACTTTTTTAAATAGCTTATAAACACTTTTTAGAGATCCTTAAAATTTTCTTCCTTAAATAAGGGTTCAACAATAATCCATGCGTGTCATTTAATAAAGGGATCTTCGACAATTTTATTGATCAAAAAAACCTTGCTCTCTCTTAAATATTTAAGAATCTCCTAAAGTCCTTACGAAATAACACGAGAAAAAGACAACTTTTTTCAACTTTTGTTTCTGATAGGCTTTCTTAAAATAAAAAATGTCTTCGGACAACCTAAGGGAATCAGCTTACAGAATCGTTTTCACTCCCCTGTACCTTGTAAGCTGATTCCCTTGAATTTTTATTTAAATAATTGAGAAGGAAGAATTATGTATACCAATGATAGCATCATTCGTAACTTTGGCGATAGGCTCGAAAAATACCGTACGATTATTAATGATATTTCAGATTCAGCTTCCTACAATTTGAATCCCAAAAAATCTAAAAATTTACAGAAACTTTTAGTGGACGGCGAAAAAGCTTATGGAAAATTAAAAAATGCCGCGGCAGATGATTTTGATGATCTCAAAGGGGCTGCCCAAGAAATCTTTGATGAGCTTAAAGATGAATTGAAAGGCATATCTCAACAACTCTCCACAGATTCTTTAAAAGAAAAAGGGGAAGAGATCATCAGTTATGGCCAAGATAAACTAGATGAGCTTGAAGATCGCATTGCAGAACGTCCCTTAGCCTCCGTTTTATTGGCTTTTGGCGCAGGAATTTTACTTTCTAACCTCTTAAGGCGTTAAAATGATGATGTTTGCTTTAAATCTTTTGGATTTATTTTTGAAATCGAAAGAAAAATCGTTCTCTTGGTTATGCACTCTTGGAACTTGCTTTATCTTAGGCGGTTTAGGTTTTGGCCTTTATTTTGGATTTCACTATCTTGTTCCTTTTTTGGGAGCCTTTGAAACAGGGTTACTTTTAAGTGGTTCTCTGCTTTTTGTAGGGGGAATTTTAATGGTGATCGCGCGCCAGAAAAGCCAAAAAACCATGATTAATAAATCGCTTGAGACTCTTAAACATAAAGCCGAAGATTTGCATTTAAAAGAAGCTTATGCGAATCACAAAGAGCTGATTTTAGCGGTCTCTGTGGTGGCAGGCTTCTTACTTCCTCTTTTTACGAAACTGCGGAAAGATCAAAATTCGAAAGTCGTTTGAGATCAATCGCCCGACGTTTCAAATCCTTCTTCCTTGTTGAAATAATAACAGGAAGAAGGATCATCTCGTCTTTCTTTTTTTGATAATTTCTCTTCCTTCCACAATGATTACCCCCTTGTTTTCAGAATTTTCATTCACTCTCTCTCAGAGCTAAATAACTTTGGTTTTCTGTTTTTATCATTCCCAGACATTCTCATTTAAGACTTCTGCCAACGTAGCATTTCCCCCTATCTCAATGCTTATTCAGATCTCACCTATGGAAGTCCTGGCCTCTCTCTTTTTCGTCATTCTCGGGCGTGTCCCGAGAATCTCAAGCAGCCGATAGATCGAGCTTATCACCATGAGATCTATTCCAAACCTTTCCACCACCATTCATCTATTTTTTGAACCATAGAAAATTAAACGTTTCTTTTAAAATACTTTTGGTTCCATTGCTTCCGCTGAAGTTGCCAGTTGCCTCACAAGGCCTCTAGTTTCATTTATTCACGCTGTCAAACATCCAATTTTGGTCTAGTCTCTCTCTTCCCCGGTACCAAGGGAATCTGAGAACTTGTCCTCTTCAAAATCATTGAAGATTCTGAAGATGTGGTGTACATTCCTTGATGTACGGTTTCGTCAGTCACTAAGTCATTTTTTTATTTTTCTCTCTTTCTTTCATACGATGTTGATCCTTGGTTTAAGACGCAGAAAGTCATTCGCTTAAATTCATCCATTCAAACCCCTTAAAACCTTTATTT